>JBDHSE010000129.1:0-7841 GCA_039807955.1 Ideonella sp.
GCGTCATCGTCGAGGACGACTACGACAGCGACTTCTACTTCGACGGCGCGCCGATGCCGGCGCTGAAGGCCGAGGACCGGGCCGATGGCGTGATCTACCTCGGCACCTTCTCGAAGAGCCTGGCAGCGGGGATGCGGCTGGGCTACCTGATCGCGCCGCGCGCGCTGCGCGACGCGGCGATGACGATCAAGGGGCTGCTCAGCAGTGGCTCGCCCTGGCTGCTGCAGGCGTCGCTCGCGTCGTTCATCGACAGCGGCGAGTTCGCGCACCACTTGCGCCGCCTGCGCAAGCACTACACCGCGCGCCGCGACGCGCTGGCGGCGGCGCTGCGGCACCACTTCGGCGCGCCGGCGCTGCGCGGCACCCATGCCGGCATGCACCTGGTGTGGGAGCCGCCGCCGGCACTGCCCGGCGTCGCCGCGCTGGAACGGCTCGCGCTGTCGGCCGGGGTCGGCGTCTACGGCCTGCGCAACAGCAACGCCTGGCTGCACGGGCCGCAACCGCGCTGGGAACGCTCGCTGCTGCTCGGCTACGCCGCGCTCGACGAGCACGAGATCGCGACCGCCGTCGGCCGCCTCGCCGCGGCGCTGCCGCCGATCGGACCGGCCGCCTGACGCCGCCGGCCACGGCCGGGCAGGCGCCGCCGGCCGCCGCATGGCCCCATCGTTTGCGGGCCGCATGGAACTTGTCCGCCCACCGCATGCGGCCGACCATGCAGGCCATCGGCTCGCGGGGAGCCGGACGAGGAGACGCACATGCGCACGATCGTGACCCGCGGTTGGCTGTTCATCGTGCTGGCGCTGACGGTGCAGTGGGCGCAGGCGCAGATCTGGGACAGCGTCCCCGACGAGCAGTTGAAGGCGCTCAAGCTCGAGCGCTCGGCGACGCCGAAGCAACTCTACGACGCCCTCGCGACGCGCTACAAGGAAAACGTCACCAAGGGCAAGTTCGCCAAGTGGTGGGAGCCGTCGCCGATCGACCAGTACATGGCGCCGATCCTGTTCTACAAGGCGCCGGACCTGAACATCGACGTCACGCGCCAGCAGTGCGTCGAGTGCCACCAGACGGTGACGCACGGCTGGGTGCAGTCCTGGCAGCAGAGCGTGCACGCCAACCTGGATGCGCTGCGCAAGCTGCCCGACAGCGACGTGCGCGCCTACAAGAAGGCGATCCTCGCCGAGGTCGAGCAAGGCCTGCAGGCGCAGGGCCTGCTGGCGGCCGGCACGCCGCTGAAGGAGGTGGCCTGCATCGACTGCCACATGGGCGTCGGCAAGACCGGCGGCAACCACAAGACCGACCTGCACCTGCCGAGCCGCGCCGACTGCGGCAGCTGCCACATCAAGCAGTTCGCTGAGGCCGAATCCGAGCGCGACACCCAGACCTGGCCGCAGAAGCAGTGGGCGCAGGGGCATCCGTCGCACGCCGTCGACTACACCGCCAACGTCGAGACCGCGACCTGGGCCGCGCTGCAGCAGCGCGACGTCGCCGCCGGCTGCACGATGTGCCACTACAACCAGACCCGCTGCGACGGCTGCCACACGCGCCACGAGTTCTCGACGACCGAGGCGCGCAAACCCGAGGCCTGCTCGACGTGCCACAACGGCGTCGACCACAACGAGTTCGAGCAGTACATGTTCTCCAAGCACGGCGTGCGCTACCAGACGCTCGGCTCGACATGGAACTGGAACGCCCGGCTCGCCGATGCCTACACCAAGGGCGGGCAGTCGGCGCCGACCTGCCAGACCTGCCACATGGAGTTCAAGGGCCAGTACACGCACAACGTGACGCGCAAGGTGCGCTGGGGCTTCCTGCCGTTCACGACGATCGTCGACAACCTCGACCATCCGTGGTTCAAGGACCGCAAGGACGCCTGGGCGCAGACCTGCACGCAGTGCCACAGCCCGCGCTTCGCGGCGACCTATCTCGACATGGTCGACTCCGGCATCAAGGAGGGCGTCAAGCTCGTCGAAAGCTCGCGCAAGGTGGTGCAAAAGCTCTACGACGACAAGCTGCTGGTCGGACAGAAGACGAACCGCCCGGCGCTGCCCCAGCCCGAGACCGACGAGCCCGGCGCGTTCAATTCGCTGTTCTTCAGCAAGGGCAACAACCCGACGGTCGTCGACCGCACCTTCGCCGAGATGTGGGAGCAGCACATCGCCCGCTACATGAAGGGGCTGGAACACGCCAACCCGGGCGGCTGGACGTATTCGCACGGCTGGTCCGACCTGATCAAGGACCAGACCATCATCAACGAGTACGACACCGTGCTGCGCGAAAGGGCGGCAATGGAGCAGCGCATCGGCAAGCTCGAGGGCGCGGCCAAGCGCACGTCGTGGATCGGCGGCAGCGGCACGCAGCAGGCGGGCTTCGGCGTGCCGCTGGTCGAGGACCATCCGCTGCTCGCCTCGGGTGCGCTCGCGGTGCTCGGCGCAGGTCTCCTCTTCGGCGGGCTGCGCGGCCGGCGCGACGAGCCGGACGGCGGCGACCCGCATGCCTGAAGCCGCACGCGCGCTCGTGCCGATGCGCCTGCCCGCGCTGCGCACGCTGCTGTGGCTGCTCGGCGCGGCGTTGCTCGCCGCCGCCGCGCTGCTCGCCTGGCGCACGCTGTCGGCGCCGGCGCCGTATCGCTACGAAGCCGAGCCGGCAGCGGCGGATGGCACGCAGGCGGTGCGCGTCGTCGGTGCCGACGGCCGGCTGCTCGCGAAGGCCGACATCGCGCGCGAGGCGCACGGCCCGGTGCTGCTGCAGTGGCAGGCGCAGGTCGACGATCCGCTGCTCTACCTCACCGTGGACGGCGCCGAGACGCAGGCCATCGCCCAGGTGCTTTCGCGCCACCGCAAGCCCGGCCAGCCGGTGCTGGCGTGGTGGGACACCTCGCGCCAGTTGCGCCACTGGGGCGGCGGCGAGATGCGGTTCGACGCGCATCTTGCGCAGCCGCTGTTCGTGCCGTCGCGCTGGCGCGGCCAGCAGCGCCAGGCGATGCAAGCCGAGCGCGAGTTCTGGGGCGCCGCCGATGCCGATCAACTGCAGGCGTTCGACACCTTCGCGCAGGCGCTGGTGTCCGACGAGACCAAGGGCGTCGAGCTGCTGCGTTCGCTCGCCCCCGGCGGCGCCGTCATCGTGCTGCACCTGCGCGACCTCGTGCTGCTCGGCCAGATGTTCCCGCAACGGCTTGCCGTGTCGTTCCAGGATTTCGCCGACCCGGGCGACGTGCACCGTTCGGTGCGCGGCGTGCAGGGCTGGCTGCGCGAAGGCGCGCAGACCGCGTACAGCGTGCTGAAGCTGCCCGACAACCGGGTGCGCGCGATCGCGCTGAAGGACGACGCCAGCGCCGCCACGCTCGCCGCCCGCCTGCTGCCGCTGATCGGCAACCGGCAGGACGACGTAGACGGCCTGACCCTCGTCTATCAGGCGGGCGGCTACTCGGTGTTCGAACTCGCCGCCGCCGGCGCGCCGAAGTAGCGGCGCGGCCGCGGTGCGCGCCCGCGGGGCCTATCGGCCGCCGATGCCCAGCACGCAGCCCCGTTGATCTGCCCCGCGCGACGCGCCGGTTGCGTGCCCCGCGTGTCGGCTATCGTCCCGCCTCGGGCGAACAGCGGGCCGCACGATGACGAGGACCGGACGATTCCTGATCTACGGCGCGACCGGCTACACGGCCGGGCTGACGGCGCAGGCGGCGCAGGCGCAGGGCCTGCGGCCAATTCTCGCCGGCCGCGACGCGGCGCGGACGCAGGCCGCCGCCGCGCGCCATGGCTTCGAGTGGCAGGCGTTCGATCTGGCCGACACGACGCGCTTGGACGCCGCGCTGCGCGAGGTCGATGCGGTGCTGCACATGGCCGGCCCGTTTTCGGCCACGTCGCGGCCGATGGCCGACGCCTGCCTGCGCAGCGGCCGCCACTACCTCGACATCACCGGCGAGATCGACGTCTTCGAGGCGCTTGCCGCGCGCGACGGCGAGGCCAAGGCGGCCGGCGTGATGCTGCTGCCCGGCGCCGGCTTCGACGTTGTGCCCAGCGACTGCCTCGCCGCGCACATGAAGCGGCGGCTGCCCGACGCGACGCGGCTCTTCATCGCGATCGGCGGGCTCGACAAGCTGTCGCGCGGCACCGCGAAGACGAGCCTCGAAAGCATCGACCGCGGCACGCTGGCGCGGCGCGGCGGGCGCATCGTGCGCCTGCCCGATACGTCGCGCGCGAGCGCCGACTTCGGTGCCGGGGTGGTGCCGACGATCGCGCTGAGCTGGGGCGATGTCGCGACCGCGTGGCACTCGACGCGGATCCCGGACATCGACATCCACTTCCAGGCGTCGCGCCAGCTCGACCAGGTGACGCGCCTCGGGCCGTTCGCGCGCCGCCTGCTCGCGACCCGGCTCGGCCAGCGCATCGCCGGCACCCTCATCGAGCGGCAGCCCGAAGGCCCGAGCGATGCCGAACGCGCCGGCACCCGCGCCGTGCTCGTCGCGCAGGCAACGAACGCGAACGGCGAACAGCGCCGCACGCGCCTCGTCACGCCCGAGGCCTACACCCTGACCGCACTCACCGCGCTCGAGATCGCGAAGCGCGTGGTCGATGGCGACTTCACGCCGGGCTTCCAGACCCCGAGTCTCGCCTACGGCGCCGATTTCATCTTGAAGTTCGCCGGCGTGACGCGCGAGGACCTCGACGCTTGACCGGCGCATTCGGCGAGCGGCAGCGCCGCAACCCTGCTCATCCCGGGCGCTGCCCACGGCACGCTGCACAGCTTGGTTCGGACAGTCGGCTGCACTGCCCGGCGGTGCCAGAATGGGCCGCCCATGCGTCCCGCAACCGGTTCGGTACGAACGCCCTGTATCGATGAAGCGCGAATCCCTCGATCCCTCCAAGTTCAACGACGGTGCATCACTGCCGTACGAGCTTCGTCTGGAGGACTTTCGCCTCGCGGCCCAGGATGTCTACGACTTCTTCCACGACGTGAACACCAGCCTGTCGGCGAAGGGTCTCGAACGGCTCGACGACATGCTGCGGCCGGCGATCATGTCGGGTGTGCTCTCCGACATGCTGACGGCGAGCCTTGCGAAGCACTCGCGAACGCTCGTCGTCAACGGCTACTTCAACGGCCATCCGGACCTCGTCGTCAAGGGCCGCTACCCTGGCAACGCCGTCAAGGCCGGCGAGTTCGGCGTCGAGATCAAGACGACGCGCAAGGCCGGCGGCGCGGTCGACACGCACGGCGCGCGCGATCAGTGGATGTGCGTCTTCGTCTATGCGGTCGACAACGAGACCGAGCCTGCGATCGATCGGCGTGCCATGCGCTTCACCGAGATCTACCTCGGGCAGGTAAGCGCAGAAGACTTTCGCCGCAACGCACGCGGCGAACTCGGCACCCGGACTGCGACGCTGCACGCGGCCGGCATCGCCAAGCTCAGGCAGAGCTGGATCTATCGCGCCTGACGTCCGGCACGATCCGCGGCCGGCTCGACGCGCAGCGCCGCGAGCCGAGGCAAGGCGCTGCTCGCCATCTCGAAGTAGGACGCATCGCGCTCGATGCCGATGCTGTCGTAGCCGACGGCTTGCGCGGCGGCGAGCGTCGATGCCGCACCGGCGAAGGGGTCGAGGACGATGCCCTCGCCGAGCGGCAGCACGCCGCGCACGAGTTGGCGCAGGAAGGCCTGCGGCTTGAGGCTGGGGTGCGGCGCGAGCTTGCGTTCGCTCGCCCGCGTCGGCGCCGACTCGATGACGTCGCCGAACGGCTTGTCGGCCGAGATGCGCCGAAACCCGCCGGTACCCCACTTGCGCAGGTTGTCCTGCACCCGGCCCTCGACCGGCTTGCGAAAGACGAGCCACGGCTCCCACATCGAGCGCGGCATCACGCTCACATCGTTGAACTCCTCGTGCGCCGCCTTCGGCCGGTCGCCGCCGCGCATCGTCATCACGAGGCGCGCGATCTCGCCGCGCCGCTCGAGCCCGGCGCGCGAGAGTGCGCCCGAAACGATGTAGGACAGCAGCGGATTGCTCGCGACGACGACGTTGGCGCCCGGAACGAGCACCCGCGCGACGCGCCGCCCCCAGTCGACAAAGAACCTGTCGAGCGCCGCGAGGTCGCCGGCGCTGAGGACGGTGAAGCGCGGCAGCGGCGCGCGCTTCGCACCGTCGAAGCTCGGCGGGATGCGCCATACGCCGCCGCGCCCCTGGCGCAGCTTGGCCTGCTCGGCATCCGAATACTCGACGAGCCCGTACGGCGGGTCGGTGACGACGGCGTGGATCGAATGGGCCGGCTGCTCGGCGAGCCAGGCGTTGCAATCGGCCAGGACCAGCTTCGCGCGCTCGAAGCGGAACTCGTTCTGCTTCGAGCGCGCGCGAGGCGCAACATCCGGCGTCTCGAACCCGTTGAGTACGTACTGCGCGCGGTCCATGCGCGCAAAGAGTTCGGGGGTGTTCAGGCGCAGATACGAGCGCACCGACGACGCCGGCACGTCGCCGATCAAGCTGGCGACGCCATCCGTGATGTCGCGCACCGACGCGCCGAGCGGTTGCGTCTCGAGCACCTGAACGATCGCATCCCGCACCTGCCCCGGACGTCTGCGCACATCGAGTCTCCATTTGTGACGGCGCCATTTTAGACGTCGGGACGTCTGCGGCATCGACGCGCTCGAAGGATTGCGGCGGTGCGTTCCGCCCGGCGCGCCCGACTTCAGTCGCGATAGCAGACGTGCACGTAGCTGCCCGGCGCGGCGCCGAGTGCGGGCTTGACCTCGGGCTTGCGCACTGCGACCTCGCCGCTCGACAGCGCGGCGAGCCACGCGTGCCACGCCGGCCACCACGAGCCGTCGTGCTGCGCCGCCTTCGCCTGCCAGACCTCGGGCGTCATCGCCGGGTCGCTCGCGCGCGTGAGGTGCATCTGGAAGCGGCGCCGTGGATGGCCGGGCTCGGAGACGATGCCGGCGTTGTGGCCGCCATTCGTCAGCACGAAGCTCACGTCGCCGCCGAGCAGGCGGTGCAGCTTGTAGACCGAATGCCACGGCGAGACGTGGTCCTTGACGGTGCCGACGACGAACGCCGGCACGCGCACGTCCGACATCGCGACCGGCCGGCCCTCGACCTCGTAGCGGCCCTCGGCGACGTCGTTGCGCAGGTACATCGCGCGCAGGTACTGGCTGTGCATCACGGCCGGCAGGCGCGTCGTGTCGGCGTTCCACGCCATCAGGTCGCTCGGCGCGTTGCGCTCGCCGAGCAGGTACTCGCGCATCCGCGTCGACCAGATCAGCTCGCGCGAGCGCAGGAACTGGAACGACCCCGCCATCTGCTTGCCGGTGAGAAAGCCCCGCTCGGCCATCATCGCCTCGAGCATCTCGATCTGCGCGTCGTCGGTCAGGATGCCGAGGTCGCCCGGCTCGCGAAAGTCGATCTGCGCCGCGAGCAGGCTCAGCGACGCGAGCGGCGCGATTTCGCGCGCACCTTCGACGCCGCCCGGCCGCGCGAGCGCCGCCGCCGCGATTCCGAGCAGCGTGCCGCCGAGGCAATAGCCGGCGGCGTGGATCGGCACCCCGCCGGTGATGCGCGTGATCTCGGCCAGCGGCTCGAGCACGCCCTGCTGCAGGTAGTCGTCCATGTCGAGCAGCGCGTCGCCTTCGTCCGGGTTGCGCCACGACAGCATGAAGACGGTATGGCCCTCGCCGACGAGATAGCGCACGAGCGAGTTGTGCGGCGACAGGTCGAGCACGTAGTACTTCATGATCCACGACGGCACGATCAGGATCGGCTCGCGCTTCACGCGCTCGGTCTGCGGCGTGTACTGGATCAGCTCGACGAGGTGGTTGCGGTAGACGACGCGCCCCGGCGTGACGGCCACATCGACGCCCGGCA
>JBDHSE010000130.1:0-7830 GCA_039807955.1 Ideonella sp.
TCGCTCGGCGACCTCGTCAAGCAGGGCAAGGCGAACCTCGACGCGTGGTGGATCATCTTCCCGACGTTCGCGGTGCTGGTGATCACCCTGCTCTTGCTGACCTTCATCGGCGACGCGCTGCGCGACGCCTTCGACACGCGCAAGTCATGACGAGCGCCGCCATGCACACCACACCCCTGCTGTCGGTCGAACACCTGACGGTCGCGTTCGGCGACTCGCGCGTCGTCGACGACGTGTCGTTTTCGATCCACCCGGGCGAGAAGTTCGCCCTCGTTGGCGAATCGGGCTCGGGCAAGTCGATCAGCGCGCTGTCGGTCTTGCGCCTTGTCGACGCGGCGACGACGCGGGGCGCAATCCGCTTCGACGGCGAGGAGCTGCTCGCCAAGACCGAGCGCGAGATGCGCGGCATCCGCGGCAAGCGCATCGGCATGATCTTCCAGGAGCCGATGACGGCGCTCAACCCGCTCTACACCGTCGGCAACCAGATCGGCGAGGTGCTCGAGCTGCACGAGGGGCTGCGCCCGGCGCAGGCGCGCGCGCGCGCGATCGAGCTGCTCGCGCGCACCGGCATCCCCGAGCCCGAGCGCCGCATCGACACGCTGCCGCACCAGATGTCGGGCGGCCAGCGCCAGCGCGCGATGATCGCGATGGCGCTCGCCTGCCGGCCGCAACTGCTGATCGCCGACGAGCCGACGACGGCGCTCGACGTCACGATCCAGGCCCAGATCCTCGCGCTGCTCGACGAGCTGCAGCGCGAGATGGGGATGGCGCTGCTCTTCATCACGCACGACCTCAACCTCGTGCGCCGCTTCACGCACCGCGTCGGCGTGATGGAGCGCGGCCGGCTCGTCGAGACGGGCGAGACGGGCGAGGTGTTCGGCGCGCCGCGCCATGCCTACACGCAGCGGCTGCTCGCGAGCCGGCCGCAGCGCGTCGTGCAGCCGGTCGCCGACGACGCGCCGGTGCTCGTCTCGGGACAGGACATCCGGGTCGAATTCAAAAGCTCGGCCGGCTGGTTCAAGACACGCAGCTTCGTCGCCGTGCGCGACGCGACGCTTTCGCTCAAGCGGGGCGAGACGCTCGGCATCGTCGGCGAATCGGGGTCCGGCAAGACGACGCTCGGCATGGCGCTGCTCGCGCTGCAGCCGATCGCAAGCGGCCGCGTCGAGATGGGCGCAAAGCGCATCGACGACGCCGATCGCGGCGCGCTGCGCGCGATGCGCAAGCGCATGCAGGTCGTGTTCCAGGACCCGTTCGCGAGCCTGTCGCCGCGCATGACGGTCGGCCAGATCGTCGGCGAGGGGCTCGCGCTGCACATGGCAGAGCTGTCGAAGGCGGAGCGTGAACGGCGCGTCCTCGACATGCTCGCCGAAGTGGGCTTGAGCGGGGCGCAGGGCGTCTACGACGTACTGCAGCGCTATCCGCACGAGTTCTCCGGCGGCCAGCGCCAGCGCATCGCGATTGCGCGCGCCGTCGTGCTGCAGCCCGAGGTGCTGGTGCTCGACGAGCCGACCTCGGCACTCGACGTCTCGGTGCAGCAGCAGGTGCTCGCGCTGCTCGCCCAGCTGCAGCGGCACTACGGCATGAGCTATGTCTTCATCAGCCACGACCTCGCCGTCGTGCGGGCGGTGTCGCACCGCGTGCTCGTGATGAAGGATGGCGAAATCGTCGAACGCGGCGAGGCGCTCGCGCTGTTCGAGGCGCCGGCGCACGCCTACACCCAGGCGCTGCTCGCAGCGGCGCACCTCGCCTGACGAGGCCGGCGGGTCAGTGCAGGCCGAGCTGCTGGATCGCGCGCTGCACCTCGCGCTGCCAGGGCAGCGCGTGAACCAGTTCGTTCAGGTGCGGCGCGGCCTCGGCGGCGGTCAGCACGTCGCCGCCCGGGCCGACGAGGCGCACGTTGGTGATGACGGCCATCGGGTCCGCCATCGCGACGACGCCCTGCGTCAGCTCGATCCAGTCCCAGGCGATGCCGGCGGCGGGCTCGGCATCCGAGTCGCCCCACAGCGTCTGCCCGCTGCACACCGGCTGGCCGAGCGTCGTCACCCGCGTCCCCAGGTGCAGAAATCTGCACCCCTGCGCCTTTGGTGCCTGCCACAATACGGTCGGCCATGCAAACACCGCCCAGGCCGGAATCGGCGGCGGTTCGAAGGTCGGCCGGATGGTCGAAGTCGAGAGATGTTTCATCATGTCGTGAAGTATGAGCAGGATCAAACAGCCTGCCATCTGTAAACTTTGTCAGGGGGATTGCAAAAGGCCGTTCGCGTGACTTGCGACGCGTCCTTCGAGGTCGGTAGATGTTGCAAAGTGGGTACATGTCGGTCATGGAAGCGCGGAGCCAAGAGGAGTTCCGCAGCGAGATCGTGCGCTTTTCGCATGATCTCGGCTTCGATACGGTATCGGCGATTACCGTCATTGACCACCCGCTGAGCCACTCCGAGTTCATTGCGGTTCATAACGCGCCCGAGGCGTACTGCGACGCGATGGACGCGAGCGAGAACCAACGCCGCGACCCGGTGATGCAACACTGCAAGCAGCACAGCGTTCCCATCATCTGGAACCAGGACACATACACATCGAGCGGCGCTGCGGACATTTGGGAAGAGCAGGCCCAGTTTGGCTTTCGCAACGGCGTCTGCTTGGCCTTGCACATGCCGGAAGGCCGACATTTCGTACTTGGCGTCGATCGCGCGCAAGCGATGCCAAAGGACCCGAGTGAACTGACGCGAATGGTCGCCGATCTGCAGTTGTTCGCGGTACACGCTCAAGACGCTGCCCTGCGCATTCTGGTACCGGCTGCTGCACAACCCGAGCGGCCTCAACTCACGCCACGTGAACTCGAATGCCTGCGCTGGACGATGGACGGCAAGACGGCGTGGGAGGTCGGCCAGCTGCTCGGCATCAGCGAACGCACTGCGGTGTTGCATTTAAACAACGGGATGCACAAGCTCGACTGCACGAACAAGCACCAAGCGGTGCTGAAGGCACTGCGCCTCGGCCTCATTCGCTGAAAGCGTGATTTCTTCGCGGTTTTCATACACGTTTTCTTGCACTTCGGTATCCCTACCCTGTAAGACTTGACAGTTCCCGGCAAAGCGTTTGCCTGTTGGAATCCCGGCTGTGAGCACAAGATGTGCTCGCCAAGAACCCCACCCAGGAGTCCGACATGCAAGCCAGCCTCAAGTCCCTCGTTTCCCGCGCCTTCGGTCAGAGCGTTCGCTCGGCACAGGTTCAGCGCACGGTCGGTGCTCCTCAGATCCTTCCGACGCAACTGCACCAGTTCGTTGGCGGTGGTGTGGCTGCACCGAAGCACGGCTGGAACGTCGAAGCGCCGAAGCACGGCTGGTAAGCCTGCGCTCTCCGCAAGGGCCCGCGCTGCGGGCCCTTCTCTTCGGACGAGGCCGTGCCAAGTGACGGCACCGACGCCGTTCCTCGCCCTGTCAGCGTGACGCTGCTGTTCCGGCCCGAAGCGGTCGATGGTCAGCGCCAATCGTGGCTGGGCGGGGTGCAGCTCGTCCGGCCGCTGTCGATGACCTTGCTCACCGTCGTCACGGTGAGCGTCGCGGCGTTGGTGATCGGCTATCTGTTCATCGGCGAGTACACGCGCAAGGCGCACGTCAGCGGTGTGCTCGTCCCCGACCTCGGCTTGATCCGGCTCGTCACGCCGGAGGCGGCGACGGTCGTCAAGAACCATGTCCGCGAAGGACAGCGCGTCAAGAGCGGGGATGTACTGTTCGAGCTTTCGGTCGATCGCGCGACGCTCGCCGGCGACACCCAGGCCGCCGTGCAACAAAGCCTCGCCGATCGCGAACGCAGCCTGCAGGGCACGCTGCGGCAGCAGGCCCAACTTCTTCAGACGCAGCGCGCCGGACTGGAACGGCGCGTCGCCGACATGCGCCGCGAACTGGCGCAGATCGATGCCGAAACGGCGACCCAGCAGCAACGCCTGAAACTCGCGCAGCAGCAGCAGGCCCGGCTCGAATCGCTGCGCGCGGACAACTTCATCTCGGACGCCGCGGTCCAGACGAAGTCCGAGGAACTGCTCGGCCAGAAGGCGCAGCTGCAGTCGCTCGAGCGCGAGCGGGCAGCGCATCTGCGCGAGATCGGCACGCTCGAGACGCAGCTGCGCGAGTTGCCGCTGCAGGCCGAGGCGGTGCAGAGCGAGACCGAGCGCAGCCTCGCCGCCCTCGCGCAGGAGGCGACGGAAAGCGAGGCGCGCCAGCGCATCGTGATCCGCGCGCCGCAGGACGGCGTCGTCACGAACATCCTTGCCGACCCCGGACAGAGCGTGCAGCCGGGCGTCGCGCTCGCCAGCCTGATGCCGGCGCAGGCAAAGCTGCAGGCCGATCTGTACGCGCCGTCGAGCGCGATCGGCTTTCTGCGCCCCGACCAGCCGGTGCTGCTGCGCTATCAGGCCTACGCCTACCAGAAGTTCGGCCACTACAAGGGGCACGTGCTGCAGGTGTCGCGCACACCGCTGCAGGCCAATGAACTCGCGAGCCTGACGCTGTCGACGACGGCGACCGGCGCCGGCGCCGGCGCCTTGAGCGGCGGGCCGAACACCGGAGAGCCGCTTTATCGGATCACCGTCGCGCTCGACCGCCAGGACGTGTCGGCCTACGGCCAGACGCTGCCGCTCGCGCCGGGCATGCAGCTCGACGCCGACGTGCTGCTCGACCGCCGCCGCCTGATCGAGTGGCTGTTCGAGCCGGTACTCGGCATCGCCGGGCGGGTCTGACCATGCTCGCGGCGCTGAACCTGGGCTTCGGCGTGAAGCGCCCGCCGGTCGTGCTGCAGACCGAGGCCGCCGAGTGCGGCCTGGCGTGCCTCGCGATGGTCGCCGCGCACCACGGGCTGCGCACCGACCTGCCGACGCTGCGGCGCCGCTTCACGCTGTCGCTCAAGGGCGCGACGCTCGCCGACCTGATCCGCATGGCCGGCGCGCTGCAGTTGAACGCGCGGCCGCTGCGGGCCGAACTCGACCACCTCCCGCAGCTCGCGCTGCCGTGCGTACTGCACTGGGACCTGAACCACTTCGTCGTCCTCGCCTCGGTGCGCCGCGGTGTCGCCGAGATCGTCGATCCGGCGCACGGCGTACGCCGCATGAAGCTTGCCGAGGTCTCGCGCCACTTCACCGGCGTCGCGCTCGAGCTTGCTCCGGCCGCCGACTTCGCACCCCGCAACGAGCGCCAGCGCATCACGCTGCGCCAGTTGCTCGGCCGCGTCACCGGGTTCAAGCGCTCGCTGCTGCAGATCTTCGCCCTGGCCCTCGCGCTCGAAGTCTTCGTCCTGCTGTCGCCGTTCTTCATCCAGTGGGTGGTCGACGGCGTGCTGCTGAGCGCGGATCGCGACCTGCTCGTCACGCTCGGCGTCGGCTTCGCGCTGCTGGTGCTGATGCAGGTTGCCGCGGCGGCGCTGCGCTCGTGGGCGGTGCTCTATCTGTCGGCGACGCTCAACGTGCAGTGGATCGGCAACGTCTTCGCGCACCTGATGCGCCTGCCGCTCGCATGGTTCGAGAAGCGCCACACCGGCGACGTGATGTCGCGCTTCGGCGCGATCCAGCAGATCCAGCAGACGCTGACGACGCACTTCATCGAGGCCGTGCTCGACGGCCTGCTCGTCGTCGTCACGCTCGCGATGATGCTCTTCTACAGTGTCACGCTCAGCGCGATCGTGCTCGGCGCGGTGGCGGTCTACGCGCTCTTGAAATGGGCCTTCTTCAGGCCGCTGCGCGACGCGACCGAGGAGGCGATCGTGCACGATGCGCAGCGCGCGACGCATTTCCTCGAGTCGCTGCGCGGCGTGCAGGCGATCAAGCTCTTCAACCGCCAGCAGGACCGCCAGGCGCGCTTCATGAACGTCGTCGTCGACGCGATGAACGCGACGCTCGCGACACGCAAGATCGACATCGTGCTCGCGATGGCGAACAAGCTCGTCTTTGGGCTCGAGCGCGTCGCCGTGATCTGGGTCGGCGCGCTGCTCGTGATGGAGCAAAGCTTCACCGTCGGCATGCTGTTCGCGTTCATCGCTTTCAAGGAGCAGTTCGCGACCCGCGTCAGCGGCCTGATCGACAAAGGCGTCGAGCTGAGCATGTTGAAGCTGCAGGGCGAGCGTCTCGCCGACATCGTGCTCGCCGCGCCCGAGGACGACACGCCGAAGGCAGCCGAAGGCCGCGAACTCGAGGCGCGGCTCGCGCTGCGCGACGTGTCGTTTCGCTACGCCGACGGCGAGCCCGAGGTGCTTTCCAAGTTGAGCCTCGTCGTCGAACCGGGCGAGTCGGTCGCGATCGTCGGCCCTTCGGGCTGCGGCAAGACAACGCTGCTCAAGCTGATGCTCGGCATGCACGCGCCCGACAGCGGCGAGATCGCCGTCGGCGGCGTGAGCCTCGAGCGCATCGGCCTTTCCCGCTGGCGCGACATGATCGGCACCGTGATGCAGGACGAACCGCTCTTCGCCGGGTCGATTGCCGACAACATCTGCTTCTTCGACGTAGCTCCCGCCCCGGAGTGGATCGAGGAGTGCGCCCGGCTCGCGTCGGTGAACGAGGAGATCGAGGCGCTGCCGATGGGCTACCACACGCTGATCGGCAGCATGGGGGCGACGCTGTCGGGCGGACAGAAGCAGCGCATCCTGCTCGCGCGCGCGCTCTACAAGCGGCCGCGCTTCCTGTTCCTCGACGAGGCGACGAGTTCGCTCGACGTCGACCGCGAGCGGCTCGTCAACCAGGCCGTCGCGCAACTCGAGCTGACGCGGGTGATCGTCGCCCACCGGCCGGAGACGATCGCATCGGCCGATCGCGTCATCGTGCTGCAGCAGGGTGCAGCGTTGACGCTGCAGCAACTCCAGGGTGGCAGCGGGCCGCGCCGGGGGCGCGCATGACCAACCTGGCGCGCGTTCAGCGCCCGAGCGCTGCTCGGGGCCGCGAATCGCCGGCCGGCGGCGGACGGGCTCGCGGCGCCAAGGGCCAGCGCGCAACACCGGCACCACCCGCCGGCGGTGCGGCGTGGCGGCAATTGCCGGGCGAGATCGACTGGCGAATCTGCCGCTTCGGCGCACTCAGCCCGGTCGAGCTGGCGCGCATCTACCGCGCCCGCCAGCAGGTCTTCACGATCGAGCAACAGTGCATCTACCTTGACGCCGACGAGTACGACGAGGTCTCGTGCCACTTCGCCGCCTGGTCGAGCGAACACGTGCTGCCCCTGGCTTACGCGCGGCTGCTGAACCCGGGCACCAAGTACGCCGAACCGGCGATGGGACGCGTGCTGACGACGGCCCCCGCGCGCGGCCTCGGCCTGGGCCGCGACCTGGTGCGCCGCGTCATCGCTTACAACGCGCAGACTCACCCTGGACTGGCGATCCGGATCTCGGCCCAGGAACGGCTGGAGCGCTTCTATGCCGACTTCGGATTCAGCGTAGTGAGTGCTTCCTATCTAGAAGACGGCATACCGCACGTGGAGATGCTGCGCCCGACCTGAGCGGCAACCGGGTGCCCAGGATCGACGCTGCGGCGCAGCATTGGTGGCATCGTCCACCGGCGCTTCGGCCCCGTCGTCGGCGGCTTCGCGCCCGGCCCCGTAGAATGTCGCGCCCGTTGCGGCTGACTCACGCCTTGTCGAGCCGGGCGGCGCGGCACGCAGCGGGCCGCAAAGGCCGCGATCCCAAGGCAGGAAGCGCAATGGATTACCCGAGGACATTCGACGTCATCGTCGTCGGCGGCGGCCACGCCGGCACCGAGGCGGCGCTTGCGGCGGCACGCATGGGCTGCGCGACGCTGCTGCTGACGCACAACATCGAGACGCTCGGCCAGATGAGCTGCAACCCGTCGATCGG
>JBDHSE010000131.1:0-7777 GCA_039807955.1 Ideonella sp.
GCGCGCCGGTCACGATCGACAGGTTGTTCGGGTTCGTGAAGCTCGGCACGACGCAGTCGGCGACGAGCGCCGTGCCGTCGGCGAGGCTGCGCTTCATCCACGGCATCGCGCCTGCGGCGACCGCCTGCGCGATGTAGTCGGGTTCGCAGCCGTCGACGCAGACGACGACCGTCGGTTGCTCGGGCAGCGCGTAGGCGCGGGCGTTGACTTCAAACATGGCGGAGCTTTCGGTTGGAAGGGGTGGCTGGCGTGCGCGGCGCCGGGGGGACTGCAGCCCGCTGCGCGGCGGCCGGGATCAGCGGCGCGCCGTGCTTGCGCAGCGTGCGCTCGCGGCTTTCCTCGATGTGCGCGCGCATCGCCCGCGCGGCAGCGTCGGGGTCGCCGCTCTCGATCGCCTTCACGATGCCGCCGTGCTCGGACGCCGAGATCGGCGGCACGTTCGCGTCGGCGAGGTTCATGCGCCGGAACAGCCAGAGCTGGTTGATCAGCAGCCGGTACATCGCGGTCAGCTTGCGGTTGGCGGTGAAGGCGATCAGCGTGTCGTGGAACTCGAGGTTCAAGAGGTGGTAGGCGTCGATGTCGTTGGCCTTGACGGCGCGCTCCATCGAGGCGACGAGCGCGCGCGCCACCTTGATCTGCTCGGGCGTGATTTCGCGCGCGAGCTTGCGGCCGACGGCCTCCTCGAGCATCGCGCGCAGCTCGTAGATTTCCATCGCCTCGTCGAGCGCGATGTGGCGCACGAAGGCGCCGCGGTTCTTCTCCTGGCGCAGCAAGCCGGCCTGCTCGAGCATGCGGAAGGCCTCGCGCACCGGCCCGCGCGAGACGCCCAGCCGCTCGGCGATCGCCGCCTCGTTGAGCTTGGCGCCGGGCGCGAGCTGGCCGCCGAGGATCGCGCGCTCGATCTCCTGCTGCACGGCGCTCGCGAGCGAGCTCGATCGCAGCAGCGCGAGCGCGGCAGCCGGTTCGTGCCCGTCGTTCACCGCGCCGCCTCGTGCATGCAAGGCCGCGGCGCGCAGGCAACGGGCGGGGAAAGCAGGGAAGGGCGGTCGCGGGTCACTGTCGTTTCGTTTGCCGCCGCACACACCAGCGGTCATCGGCGGCACGGCCGGGGGTTCGATTACAGCGGGACGATGGTAGATTGTCAACAATAGGCAAACTACCGTTGACAGCCGTTCGGAGTCGCCGCTAGATTCCCGCCACGCCGCCGCCGAGCCCGCATGCCGTGCTCGCGGCGGCCGCCACCCCGCGTTCCACCCCAGGCCCACCCAGAGGAGACCTCCATGCGCCTTGCCCTGAAATGCCTCACGCTTGCGGCGTCGTTCGCGTTCGCTGCCGGCGCCGCCTTCGCGAAGACCGAGCTGCTCGTCTACACCGCGCTCGAGACCGACCAGTTGAAGGCCTACCAGGAGGCGTTCAACAAGGTCCATCCCGACATCGAGATCAAGTGGGTGCGCGACTCGACCGGCGTCGTCATCGCCAAGCTGCTCGCCGAGAAGGCCAACCCCAAGGCCGACGCGGTCTGGGGCGTCGCGGCGTCGGGGATGGCGATGTTCGAGCAGCAGGGCATGCTGCAGCCGTACGCGCCGCTCAACCTCGACGCGATCATGCCGCAGTACCGCGACAAGAAGAACCCGCCGGCGTGGTGGGGCATGGACGTCTACGGCGCGACGATCTGCTTCAACACCGTCGAGGCGGAGAAACGTGGCATCCCGAAGCCCGAGACCTGGAAGGATCTGCTGAAGCCGATCTACAAGGGCCAGATCGTGATGCCGAACCCGGCGTCTTCGGGCACCGGCTACTTCGACGTCGTCGCCTGGCTGCGGCTCTTCGGCGACGACAACGGCAAGGGCGGCGGCTGGAAGTACATGGACGCGCTCAACGAGAACATCGCGCTCTACACGCACTCGGGCTCCAAGCCGTGCACGCTGGCGGCGGCGGGCGAGTACGTGCTCGGCATCTCGTTCGAGTACCGCGGCCACAGCACCAAGGCCAAGGGCGCACCGATCGACCTCGTGTTCCCGAAGGAGGGCCTGGGTTGGGACCTCGAAGCCTTCGGCATCTACAAGGGCACGAAGAACCTCGACGCGGCGAAGAAGCTCGCCGACTGGGCGAGCAGCAAGGACGCGATGATGCTCTACGGCAAGAACTTCGCGATCACCGCGCAGCCGGGCGTGGCGCCCAAGCTCGCCAACATCCCGGCCGACTACGAGTCGCGCCTGATCAAGATGGACTTCGACTGGTCGGCCGCGAACCGCGATCGCATCCTCGACGAGTGGAACAAGCGCTACAGCGCCAAGAGCGAACCGAAGAAGTGAGTTCGCGGCCGGCGCCGGGCGGCGTCCCTTCGGCGGGGGGCGACGGCTACCTGAAGCTCGCCGGCATCCGCAAGGATTTCGGCAGCTTCACCGCGCTGCGCGACATCGAACTCGAGATCGCGCAGGGCGAGTTCGTCTGCTTCCTCGGCCCCTCGGGCTGCGGCAAGACGACGCTGCTGCGCATCATCGCCGGGCTCGAAGCGCAGAGCGCCGGTCGCATCGAGATGGCGGGGCGCGACATCTCGCGGCTGCCGCCGGCGCAGCGCGACTACGGCATCGTCTTCCAGTCGTACGCGCTCTTTCCGAACCTCAACGTCGCCGACAACGTCGCCTACGGCCTCGTCAACCGCCGCATGCCGCGCGCCGCGGCGCGCGCGCGCGTCACCGAACTGCTCGGCCTCGTCGGCCTGCCCGGCAGCGACGACAAGTACCCGGCGCAGCTCTCGGGCGGGCAGCAGCAGCGCATCGCGCTGGCGCGCGCGCTCGCCACGTCGCCCGGGCTGCTGCTGCTCGACGAGCCGCTGTCGGCACTCGATGCGATCGTTCGTGTCCACCTGCGCCAGGAGATCCGCGGCCTGCAGCGCAAGCTCGGCGTGACGACGATCATGGTCACGCACGACCAGGAGGAGGCGCTCGCCGTCGCCGACCGCATCGTCGTCATGAACCACGGCGTGATCGAGCACGTCGGCACGCCGCTCGAGGTCTACCGCGACCCGGGAACGCCGTTCGTCGCCGATTTCGTCGGCCGCATCAACGTGCTGCCGGCGCGGCTCGCCGCAGGCCGGCGCGTGCTGATCGCCGACACCGCGTTCGACTGCCCGCACGACGGCGCGCCGGGCAGCGAGGTGCGGATCTACCTGCGGCCCGAGGACGTGCTCGCGCGGCCGATCGCCGCCGGCGACAGCAACGTCTTCGAGGCGAAGATCGACAAGATCGAGTTCCTCGGCTCGTATTGCCTGGTGCAGGTCAGCGCCGCCGCGCTCGGCGAACACCGGCTGTCGGTCTATCTGTCGCTGCACTTCCTGTCCGAGCAGCAACTCGAGGTCGGCGCGCGGCTGCCACTGCGGCTGCTGCCCGAGCGCATGCGCATCTTCGCCTGATGGCCTCCGCCGCCGCGCTGCCCGCCGCGCCCCGCTTCGCGTTGCGCGTGCATTGGACCGACCGCCTCGCGCACGCCGCGCTCGCGGCGGTCGCCTTGCTGCTGCTTGCCTTCCTCGCCGCGCCGCTCGCCGCCATCCTCGTCAAGTCGGTGCAGGACGCCGACGGCCGCTGGATCGCCTTCGCCAACTTCGTCGACTACGCGCGCACGCCGGCGCTGCTGCAGTCGCTGTGGAACAGCCTGTGGGTGTCGGCGCTCGTCACACTGATCACGGTGCCGGCGGCGTTCGGCTTCGCCTACGCGCTGACGCGCAGCCGGATGCAGTTCAAGCGCCTGCAGCGCGGCATCACGCTGCTGCCCTTGCTCGCGCCGTCGCTGCTGTCGGCGATCTCGCTGATCTACTGGTTCGGCAACCAGGGCGTGCTCAAGACGTGGCTGACGGCGGCGGGGATCGCCCAGATCTACGGCGCGCCGGGCATCGTCATCGCCGAGATCTTCGCGCTCTTCCCGCACGCGCTGATGATCCTCGTCACTGCGCTCACTGCGGCCGACGCGCGGCTCTACGAAGCCGCCGACGCGATGGGAACGAGCGCTGCGCGCAAGTTCTGGACGATCACGCTGCCCGGCGCGAAGTACGGCCTGATCTCGGCCGCGCTCGTCACCTTCACGCTCGTGATCACCGACTTCGGCATCCCGAAGGTCATCGGCGGCAGCTTCAACGTCCTCGCGACCGACGTCTTCAAGCTCGTCATCGGCCAGCAGGATTTCCAGAAGGGCGCCGTCGTCGCGCTGCTGCTGCTCGCGCCGGCGGTGCTGACCTTCAGCATCGACCACTTCGTGCAGCGCCGGCAGACGGCGATGTTGAGCGCGCGCGCCGTGCCGTACCGGCCGAAAGCTTCGCCGTGGTTCGACGCCGCGATGCAGCTCTACTGCGGCGTCGTCTGCCTGCTGATGCTCGCGATGCTCGGCATGGCGATCTTCGCGTCGTTCGTCCAGCTCTGGCCGTACAACCTGTCGTTCAGCCTGCGCCACTATCACATGGGCCTCTTCGACGCCGAGGTCGGCCCGGCGTTCGCCAACAGCCTGATGATGGCGACAGGCACCGCGCTGGCCGGCACGGCGCTCGTCTTCGGCGGCGCCTACCTGCTCGAGAAGACGCAGGGTGCACCCGCGCTGCGCGGCGTCGTGCGGATGATGTCGATGCTGCCGATGGCAGTGCCGGGGCTGGTGCTGGGTCTCGGCTACATCTTCTTCTTCAACGCGCCCGAGAATCCGCTCAACGGCCTGTACGGCACGCTCGTGCTGCTGACGCTGTGCACCGTCGTCCACTTCTACACGACAGGCCACCTGACGGCGGTGACGGCGCTCAAGTCGCTCGACGCCGAGTTCGAGTCGGTCTCGGCGTCGCTGAAGGTGCCGTTTTACAAGACCTTCTGGCGCGTCACACTGCCGATCTGCACGCCGGCGCTGGTCGACATCGCGCGCTATTTCTTCGTCAACGCGATGACGACGATCTCGGCCGTCGTCTTCCTGTACTCGCCCGACACCAAGGTGGCGTCGATCGCGATCCTGAACCTCGACGAAGCCGGCGAGATCGGCGCCGCCGCGGCGATGGCGCTCCTGATCGTCGCCGCCTCGACCGTCGCCACGCTCGTCTTCATGGCGCTGTCGTGGTGGATAGAGCAGCGCACCGAAGCCTGGAAGAACCCCTGAAGGATCAAGCCATGGACCGCGACCCCATCCTCCTCACCCCCGGCCCGCTGACGACGACGCTGCGCACCAAGCTCGCGATGCTGAAGGACTGGGGCTCGTGGGACGCCGACTTCAACGCCGTCACCGCGAAGCTGCGCTCGCAACTGCTCGACATCGTCCACGGCCGCGAGACGCATGTCGTCGTTCCGCTGCAGGGCAGCGGAACGTTCAGCGTCGAGGCGGCCGTCGCGACCGTCGTTCCCCGCGACGGCCACATCCTCGTGCTCGACAACGGCGCGTACTGCAAGCGCGCGGCGAAGCTGTCGCAGATGATGGGCCGGCGCGTCACGGTGCTCGCCTTCGCCGAGGACGAGGCGGTGTCGCCCGCCGCGCTCGAGGCGAAGCTCGCCGCCGACGCGTCGATCACGCACGTCATCCTGATCCACTGCGAGACCGGCACCGGCGTGCTCAATCCGTTTGCCGAGGTCGCCGCCGTCTGCGAGCGTGCCGGCCGCGGGCTGATCGTCGACGCGATGAGTTCGTTCGGCGCGATCGAGATCGACGCGCGCCGGATGCGCTTCGACGCGCTCGTTGCCGCCAGCGGCAAGTGCCTCGAGGGCGTACCGGGGATGGGCTTCGTCTTCATCCGCAAGGCGATCCTCGACGCCTGCGCCGGTAACAGCCAGAGCCTGGCGATGGACCTGCACGACCAGCACGTCTACATGGAGCGCACGACGCAGTGGCGCTTCACGCCGCCGACGCACGTGATGGTCGCGCTCGCCGAAGCCGTCGCCCAGTTCGTCGAGGAGGGCGGCCAGCCGGCGCGCCTCGCGCGCTACCGCGACAACTGCCGCATCCTCATCGAGGGCCTCTCGGCGCTCGGCCTCGAGCCCTTCCTGAAGCCCGAGCTGCAGGCGCCGATCATCGTCACCTTCCATGCGCCAAAGCACGTGGCCTACGACTTCAAGCGCTTCTACGCCGCGGCCAAGGCGCGCGGCTTCATCCTCTACCCCGGCAAGCTGACCGAGGTCGAGACCTTCCGCGTCGGCTGCATCGGCGCGATCGGCACCAACGAGATGACGCAGGCGGTGCACGCGGTGGCCGACGTGCTGCGCGAGATGGGCATCGCAGGCGGCGCGCGGGCGCGGTAGCGCTTCAGCCAGGTCCGTACCGCGACCGAGGCTGCGCCCGCGCAGCGGTAGCGCGAGCGCCGAAGTTCGCCCGGGCTCGCTCGGTCGGTGTGCGGCGCCTTCGATCTGCCGCTCGGTCGCCTTTCAATCGGCCGAACCAAAAGCTTGCAATCAGACGGGCGACAAGCTTTGATACCAAACCGCGTTCAATGGATTGGATATGCTCCCTCTCCCACTTGTGGGAGAGGGTTGGGGTGAGGGCGATGCGGGCCGCGCCCACCCTCACCCCAGCCCTCTCCCGCCCAGCGGGAGAGGGGGCAAGACAGGCCACCGCGTTCCTGGACGGTTGAACGCGAACCGGTATGAAGCCGAGCATGCGGCCCACCAGCACCACTTTGGCGATGATCATCGCCTCGACCAGCGCGAGGCCGTAGTGCAGGTAGGGCGTGCCGGTCTCGGCCAGGACGAGCCGGCGGTAGACGGTGAACAGGCCGAGGAACAGCCACAGGTACAGCGTGATGATCCAGTAGGTCTTCAGTTCCTCGCGCAGGCGTTGCCGCAGTGTGGGCGCCGTGCGTTCGCCGCTGCCCGCTGTCATGGGGCTTGTTGCGGCTAGCTGTGCAGCCGGCCGGATCGCTCATCGGCCGGCGCGTTCAGGGACCGCTTGGCGAGCACGGCATCGACGGCGGCGGAAAGTTCGGCCGCGAGCGCGGCCTTGTGCACGACGGCGGCGGCGCCGGCGGCGCGCGCCGCTTCATCGACGCTGGCGTCCTCGTAATCGCTCAGCAGCAGCGCCGGGCTGTCCGGGGCTTCGCGGCGCAGGTCGGCGAGCAAGGCTTCGAGCCGGCCTTCGGCGAGCGCTAGGTCGACGACGACGAGGGCGGGGCGCAGCCGCTTCGCGCCTTCGATCAGCGACGCGCGGTCGGCGACGACGAAGACGCTGTCGAAGCTCGCCTGCAGCCAGCCGCGCAGGCCTTCGGACAGGCGCTGGTTCGGCTGCCCGAGCAGCACGCAGTTCGAGACGCCTGCCGCGGCTTTTGCCTTGCCTGCCATCAGCGGCCCCGCGCCGGTCGATCCGGTCACTTCGGAAACATGAACTGCACCTGCACGCGCAGTTGCCAGTTCGCCGCGTCGTCGGGCCGCACGACGTTGTAGTAGGCCGAAAGCTGCGTGTTCACCGGCAGCTTGCCGAGGTGGAAGATCTTGCCGACGCCGCCGCCGATCGGCACCGTCCACTTCTCGCCGTCGGCCTGCCAGTTGACGGTGGCGATCGGCGCGCTCGTCAGGTAGAAGCCTTGTGGAAAGTTGTAGTTCAGGAACG
Source organism: Ideonella sp. (assembly GCA_039807955.1). Lineage (GTDB taxonomy): Bacteria > Pseudomonadota > Gammaproteobacteria > Burkholderiales > Burkholderiaceae_C > CAIKUF01. The sequence continues at coordinate 7,558 of JBDHSE010000131.1, forward strand.
GCTGCACGAGGCCGTTGTTGTAGTTGCCGCCCTGGCCGCTGCCCGACAGCGACCAGATGTTGTTGACGAGCACGCCGTAGACCCACGGGCTGCCATGCTCGAGGTGCAGCACGACGAAAGAGGGCCCCAAACCCCAGTTCTTGTTGCCGAGTTCGTCGTCGGTGTTGGTCGGCAGTTGCGCCACCGCGCCCGCGCCCCAGATCCACTTGCCCGGCTGCGC
>JBDHSE010000132.1:0-7734 GCA_039807955.1 Ideonella sp.
CCGGGCGGCGAGGAATCGCTCAACGCCGCGGCGGCGGCGGCGGTGTGTCTTTACGAGTCGGCGCGCCAGCGTTTGCGCGCGGGTTGATGCCCGGTTTGATGCCGCGGACGTTTGCACGCAAGGCCCGACTTCAGTAGGTCAGCCGGTCGGGCCGCAGGTCGCGCAGGATGGTTGCCGCGATCTCCTCGATCGACTTGTGCGTCGAACTCAGCCACGGGATGCCTTCGCGGCGCATCATCGATTCGGATTCCTTGACCTCGAAGCGGCAGTTCTCGATCGACGCGTACTTGCTGTCGGGCCGACGCTCGTTGCGGATCTGCGCAAGCCGCGTCGCGTCGATCGTCAGGCCGAAGCACTTCGAGCGGTACGGCGCGAGCATCGACGGCAGTTCGCCGCGTTCGAAGTCCTCCGGGATCAGCGGGTAGTTCGCCGCCTTGATGCCGTGCTGCATCGCGAGGTAGAGCGAGGTCGGCGTCTTGCCGCTGCGGCTGACGCCGATCAGGATCACGTCGGACGCCGCCAGGTTGCGCGCCGACTGGCCGTCGTCGTGGGCGAGCGTGTAGTTGATCGCCTCGATGCGGTCGGTGTACTCCTTGCTCTTGGCGACGTCGTTGAAGCGGCCGACGCGGTGGTTGGACTTGACGCCCAGCTCGGCCTCGAGCGGCTCGATGAAGGTGTTGAACATGTCGAGCACGAAGCCGTGGCTCAGCGTCTTGACGATGTCGAGCACCTCGCGGTCGATCAGCGTCGCGAACACGATCGGGCGCGCGCTCTCGGTCTCGGCGACGTGGTTGATCTCGCGCACCACCTGATGCGCCTTGTCGGCGGTGTCGATGAACGGCCGGCGCACGTGGCGCGGCCGGATCGTGAACTGGTTGAGGATCGAGTTGCCGAAGGTCTCGGCGGTGATGCCGGTGCTGTCGGAGACGAAGAACACGGTGCGGTTCGGCATGGTGGGTTCGGGAATGCCAGAGGCATCATCATAGGCGGGGCCGGCCTCGCGCTCCGCATGCGGATCGGTGTTGATCGACAGTCGGCGTTGCGTATCGAGCGCGCTCGCGCACGGGCGGCCCGGTATGTCCAAGTCGTCAAGCAAAGGCTTGTCTTGCGATGGGAATGGACAGGCTGCGTGCGTTGGGTTTAAATCCGCCCACAAACGAGCGAGAGGAGGCTCCGCCATGACAGAAGCGGTGCATGTGACCCATCGAGTCGAGATCGAAGATGAGCAGTTGGTCGACGGTCGGGCGGTGCGTCTGCAAGCACGCTCCGGTCGGTTGAAGCAACCAACTGCTGGCTTGGCACGCGCCTTCGTGCAGGCCAACCTTGCAATTTTGCCGAAGGCGGTGGCCGACGATTTCCTGCGCTTTTGCCAGCGCAACCCCAAGCCCTGTCCCCTCTTGGCAGTGTCCGATCCGGGCGACGTGCATCTACCCGGTCTCGGCGAAGATCTCGACGTCCGAACCGATGTGCCGCTTTACCGCGTCTGGAAGAACGGCAAACTCGTCGACGAGCCGAGCGACGTGCGTGCGCATTGGCGCGACGACCTCGTGAGTTTCGCGATCGGCTGCTCGTTCTCCTTCGAGGAGGCACTGATGGCGGAAGGTATCGAGGTGCGGCATGTCGCGCAGGGCGTCAACGTGCCCATGTATCGGACCACGTTTGCAACGCAGAAGGCGGGGCCGTTTGGCGGACCGATGGTCGTCTCGATGCGACCGTTCAAGGCGGTCGACGCGATCCGCGCGATCCAGATCACCTCGCGCTATCCGGCTGTGCATGGCGCGCCGGTTCACATCGGCGATCCGGCATTGATCGGCATTGCCGATCTGGGACGTCCGGACTACGGCGATCCCGTGCGTGTCGGCGATGACGAAATCCCGGTGTTCTGGGCCTGCGGTGTCACGCCGCAATCGGTTGTCGCCGCGTCGCGCCCCGAGTTCTGCATCACCCATGCGCCAGGTTACATGCTGGTCACCGATCTCGAGAACCTTCATCTGTCCGTCATTTGAGCCAACCGCCCATTCCTTCGAAGGAGAACGATATGAGAACCAAGTTGCTCGCATGTGCCGCTGTTGCTGCCGTCGCCCAACTGGCGCTGCCGGCGCAGTCACAGGAACTGCCGAAGACGCATCTGATCGTTACCGGCGGACTGTCCAACCTGACCGCCTTCAACGACTACGAGAAACCGTTCTGGACCAAGACGATCCCGGAGCGCAGCCACGGTCAGGTCACGGCCGAGATCAAGGGCTTCAACGAAATGGGTATCAAGGGACCCGAGTTGCTGCGTCTGCTGAGCAGTGGCGTGCTCGAGTTCGGCACCGCGACGCTGTCGTACTTCGCGTCGGACAACCCGATCAACGAGGCGATCGATCTGGCCGGACTGGCGCCGGATGTGAAGACCGCGCGCGAGGTCACCAATGCGTTCGAACCCGTGCTGGCAAAGTTCTACGGCCAGGGCAGCAACGTCAAGTTGCTCGGCATCTCGACCTATCCGGCGCAAGTGTTTTTCTGCAACGCCGACATCAAGGGACTGGCTGACATCAAGGGCAAGAAGGTGCGCACGTCGAGTCGCACGCAGGCCGATTTCGTCGAGGCGCTCGGCGGCTCGAGCGTGACGATGGCCTTCGGCGAGGTGGTTCCCGCGCTGCAGAACAAGGTGGTCGATTGCGCGATCACGGGTTCACTGTCGGGCTACTCGGCCAAGTGGTATGAGGTGTCGACGCACCTGGTGGCATTGCCGATCAACTGGAATCAGCAGATTCACGCTGTGAACGGCAAGACATGGGCCAAGTTCACGCCGGCACTGCAGAAGTTCCTGCAAACCGAAGTCAATGGACTCGTGAACCAGATCTGGGATGCGGCGGCACGCCAGACGCAGGAGGGCTTCGATTGCAACACCGGAGCTGCTGCCTGCACCCAGCCCGCGAAGGGCAAGATGACACTGGTGGTGCCGTCGGCCGCAGATCGCGAACTGCTCACGAAGATCAGGGGGACCGTGATCGACAAGTGGGCGGCACGCTGCTCGCCGCAGTGCGTGAAGGACTTCAACGCGACGATAGGCAAGGTGATCGGTGTGACGGCGAAGAAGTAGGTCGCAGCGTCGCAGAGAGCACAGGGATCAGGCGATTCGTTGTTGTCGTGGTGTTTCGATCAGCAGGAGAGTGAATCATGAGCGATCAGGTCGCTGCCCTGGAACGGCTCACCAGGCTGGCGCGCGTCCTGTCGCGCTGGGCGGTGTGGGTCGGCGGCGCGCTCACGCTGGCAAGCGTGCTGCTCATCACCTTCGAAGTCGTGTCGCGGCGGCTTTTCGACTTTTCGCTGGGTGGTGCCGACGAACTGTCGGGCTACGCGTTTGCGATCAGCATCACGTGGGCGTTCGCGTTCACCGTGCTCGAACGCGCCAACGTGCGCATCGACGTGCTGTATCAGCACCTGCCGGTGCGCGTGACGGCGTTTCTCGATTGGCTGTCGCTGGTGGCGCTCGGCGTGTTTGCGGTGTTCCTGAGCTACTACGGAACGCTGGTGGCACTCACTTCATGGGAGCAGAACTCGGCCGCCAACACGCCACTGGCGACGCCGCTGTGGGTCCCGCAATTCCTGTGGGCGGGCGGGCTGGTGTGGTTTGTCATCGTGCTGCTGCTGATGTTGTTGCGATCGTCGGCGGCATTGGTGACGGGGGATCTGGAACTGGTCAAGGCGCTGGCCGGCATGAAGACGGCGGCCGAGGAGGCCGAAGAGGGTGCGGCCGAGGGTGAACGGTTGATCCAGGCGGAGCAACGGTAATGGGCATGATCGCCGTTTCCCTCATCCTGCTGCTTGCGCTCCTGGGCATCAGCATCCCGGTGGCGGCCGGTTTGGGCGTGCTCGGGCTCATTCTCGAGCCGCTGTATGCGTCTCTGCCGCTGCGCCGCGCGATGGGCGAGATGGCTTGGAGTTCGAGCAACGAGTTTCTGCTCGTCGCGATCCCGCTGTTCATCCTGCTGGGCGAGATCCTGCTGCGAGCCGGCTTCGCGCAGCGCATGTACGACGCGATGTCGAAGTGGCTGAGTTGGCTGCCCGGCGGCTTGATGCACGCCAACATCGGTGCGTCGACCATCTTTGCCGCAACCTCCGGCTCGAGTGTGGCGACGGCGGCCACGGTCGGAACGGTGGCGCTGCCGCAGATCAAGCGATTCGGCTACAACGAGCCGCTGTTCCTGGGCAGTATCGCAGCCGGCGGTACGCTGGGCATCCTGATCCCGCCGTCGATCAACCTGATCATCTACGGGGTACTGACCAACACCTCGGTGCCCAAGCTCTATCTGGCGGGCATCATTCCGGGGATCATCGCCGCGCTGCTGTTCATGGCCACCATCGTCGCGGCCTGCGTCGCTCGCCCGGCCTGGGGCGGCGAGCGCGTGCGCGCGAATTGGGGTGAACGCATGCGCAGCCTGGTGCACCTGCTGCCGCCGGCCTTCATCTTCCTGCTGGTGGTGGGCTCGATCTACGCCGGCCTGGCCACGCCGACCGAGGCCGCGGCACTGGGTGTGGTCGGGGCGCTGGTGCTGGCCGCCGTCCACGGCCGCGTCAACCTGCAGATGCTGCGCGAAGCCGTAGAGAACACGGCGCGCGCGACCGCGATGATCATGCTGATCGTGATCGGTGCGGCTTTCCTGAACTTCATCATGTCGGCCATCGGGCTCACCAATGCCATCACGCAGACCGTGTCGGAACTCGGCCTGGCGCCGGGGTGGATGCTGCTGGCGATGGTGATCTTCTACGTCATCCTCGGATGCTTCATGGAGACGCTGTCGATGATGATCACGACCATACCGATCATCGCGCCGCTGATGATCGCGATCGGATTCGATCCGGTGTGGCTGGGCATCGTCATCATCGTGCTGGTCGAGACCGCGCTCATCACGCCGCCTGTGGGGCTGAACTTGTTCGTCGTGCAGAGCCTGCGTAAATCGGGGTCCATGCAATCGGTGATCAACGGTTCACTGCCCTTTGTCATTGCCTTGTTCCTGGTCATCGTGCTGCTGACCATCTTTCCATCAATGGCGCTGTGGCTGCCCGAGATCTTTGGCTGAGCTGGAGTTCATATGCTGCTTGCCTTTCAGTTGCAATCCGTGTCGGGCGCCGCGCGGACGATCGAAGTCCGAATCGATGAGTTCGTGATCGCAGGCTGGGCAGGGCGCGACCGCGCCGCCATCGAGCATCACATCGAGGAGTTGGCCGCGATCGGCGTGCCGCGCCCGTCGGCAGTGCCCCTTTACTACCGTGTCGCAGCCAACCAACTGACGCAGGACGAGGTGATTCAGGTCGTCGGCCCGCACACCTCGGGAGAAGTCGAGGCCATGGTCTTTGCGAGCGCAGGCGAGTTGTATTTGAGCCTGGCCTCCGACCACACCGACCGCAAACTCGAAGCGCACAGCGTCGCGCTATCCAAGCAGATCTGCGCCAAGCCGGTGGCACGCTCGGCTTGGCGTTTCGACGAGGTGGCGCCGCATTGGGATGAACTCCAGGTGCGCGCGACCATTACCGAGAATGGCGCGTCCAAGGTCTATCAGGAAGGTACGCTCGCAAGTCTGCGCAGCGCGAGTGAGCTCGTTTCGGGCTACACCGGCGGCAAGCAGTTGCCAGATGGCGTCGGCATGAGTTGCGGCACGGTCGCGGTTCTCGGCGGCATTCGGCCAGCTTCCGATTTCCGCATGGTGCTGCATGATCCGCGCCGTGGACTCAGCATCGAGCACCGCTACCGCATCGATATCCTGCCCGAGGTCGCCTGACGACACATGAACGCGCTGCCGACACTCGAAAGTCTGGGCGCCGCGTTGGCGGCGCGCCGCACCAGCGCCGTCGCGCTGCTCGAGGCCGCACTGGCGCGTGCGCGTGATCCAGCGGGCGAGGGAGCGCGCGTGTTCACCGCGCTGAGTGCAGAACGCGCGCTGGCGGCGGCGCGTGCCTCCGATCTGCTGCGCGCCGCGGGAATCGTGCGCTCGCCGCTGGAGGGCATTCCGGTTTCGGTCAAGGACCTGTTCGACGTGGAGGGCGAGATCACCACGGCAGGCTCGGCGGTCCTGCGCGACGCCGCGCCGGCCACGAGCAACGCACCGGTCATAGACCGCCTGATCGCTGCCGGCGCGGTGATCGTCGGCCGCACCAATATGAGCGAGTTTGCTTTCTCGGGTCTGGGGCTCAACCCACATTGGGGCACGCCGTGCAACGCCTGGGACCGATCGGAGCGTCGCATCCCGGGCGGCTCCAGCAGCGGTGCAGCGGTGTCGGTGACGGATGGTATGGCGGCGGTGGCGATCGGCAGCGATACCGGCGGTTCGGTGCGGATTCCTTCGGCGCTGTGTGGCCTGACGGGCTTCAAACCGACCCAGCGGCGCGTACCGACAGCCGGCACCGTGCCGCTGTCGACCTCGCTCGACTCGATCGGCCCATTGGCTTCCAGCGTGCGCTGCTGCGCCATCACCGATGCCGTGCTGGCCAGTGAGGAGCCTCAGGTGCCGCCGGCGCGCGATCTCGTTGGCGCACGCCTTGCGGTGCCGCAGTCCGTGGTGCTGGATGGCATGGACGGCGCTGTGACTGCTGCTTTCGAGCGTGCGCTGAGCGCGCTATCGGCGGCCGGCGCGCACATCACCCGCCTGGCTGTGCCTGAATTCGCCCAGTTTGCCGCGCTGCACGCGCGCGGCAGCCTGGCCGCCGCCGAGGCCTGGGCCTGGCACCGCGCGCTGCTCGCCGAACGCGAAGCGGAGTACGACCCACGGGTTTCGAGTCGCATCCGCGGCGGCGAACGAATGAACGCGGCCGACTATATCGACCTGGTCGCCGCGCGCAGGCGCTGGATCGCAACGGTCGAGACACGCGTCGAGAGCTTCGATGCGCTGGTGATTCCCACCGTGCCCATCGTTGCACCGCGCATCGACGAGTTGGAGGCGAGCGACGCGGCCTACTTTGCCGCCAATAGTCTGATCTTGCGCAACCCGACGTTGATCAACTTTCTTGATGGTTGTGCGCTGTCGCTGCCTTGCCATCGCGAGGGCGAGGCGCCAGTGGGACTGATGCTGGCGGGTCTGGGTGGGCGAGACCGCGAAGTCCTGGCGCTGGGGCAGGGCGTGGAACGGCTGTTGTCTACGAGTTGAAGTCAAGGCCGGTCGAGCCTGCGGCGCATTCCAGGTCTGCGTCAGCGGACTGCCAATTCACGTTTTCCAGGCTTTGCGAATTCGAGGCCCAGTCGACAGCGCTGCGCCGCCAGGCCGTCGGATCATGCGCAGACCCGCCTTACATGCGTGTCAGTTCGGGCAGTGTCACGAGCTGCCATCCGGCGCTGCGGAGGGCGTCGCCGACCGCTTGCGCGGCGGACACGGCTTGCGGGTTGTCTCCGTGCACGCAGATGCTTTGCACGCGTACCGGCAGCCGCGTGCCGTCGGCACAATGCAGCGCTCCGGTCTCGACGATTCGCATCACGTGCTCGACGCATTCGTTTGCACCGTGCAGCACCGCGCCGGGCCGCGAACGCGGCAGCAACGTGCCGTCTTCGGCGTAGGCGCGATCGGCGAAGATTTCGCCGATCACGGCAAGGCCGGCGTCCTCCCCAGCCACGGCAAGCTGCGACAGCACCGGTGCGAGCAGGATCAGTGTCGGGTCGATCGTACGCACCGCGCGCGCCACGCAGCGGGCCAGACCGGCATCGACGCACGCCATGTTGTTGAGCGCGCCGTGCGGCTTGACATGCGTGACCCGCGT
>JBDHSE010000133.1:0-7719 GCA_039807955.1 Ideonella sp.
GCGATGTCACCCGCCCTGCCCGCCCGCGCTTTGTACGCGCGTCACGAACTCGCATTTCGCACGCAGTACGCCGAACTGGCCGAGCGTTCGCGCAACGAAGGCAGCCTGCTGCCCGGCACGCCGGGTACGCTGTCGCTGCGCACCGGCACCGGCCATGGCTACTGGTACCGCCGCTACTACGCGGTGGCCGGCCGGCAAAGCGAAGACCTGGTGTGCAAGGATGGCGACAACGCGGCTCTCGAGGAGATGCGCGCTCGCATCGAGTTCGCCGCCTGGGCCGAGAGGCAGGTGCGGGACCTGCGGCAGCTCGGCTTCCAGGTGGCGGACAAGGATGCGGCGCGGGTGCTGGTCGAGCTGTCCAACCGGGGGCTGTTCGACGGCGGCCTGATGCTGGTCGGCACGCTGGCCTACATGGCCTGGCTCAATGAACTGGGTCTGCGGGCGGTCGCCTCGCGCACCCAGGATGTGGACCTTGCACGGCGCCAGGCGCTGAAGCTGGCGGCGCCGCTGTCGTTCCTGCAGACGATGCAGGCGACCCAGTTGGAGTTCGTACCGGTGCCAGGGCTGGCTCCCGGCGCGCCATCGACCTCGGTCAAACGCAAAGGCCAAGACGGTCTGCGTGTCGACATGTTGACGCCCGGGCCGCAGCTTGGCCGGCTCGTCGTACTGCCTGAGCTGCAATGGCACGCGCAGGCGGTGCCGCATTTCGACTATCTGCTGCGCGAACCGCGACGCGCCTGCCTGCTGGCGGGCGGTCACTGCATTTCGGTCGCCGTCCCGGCGCCGCAGCGACTGGTCTGGCACAAGCTGTACTCGAGCGCGAACCGCCGGCACGACCTCGCCAAGGCCGACAAGGACCTGCTGCAGGCGGCCACTTTGGCGGCGGCGCTGGTCGAGGACGACCACGTGAACATCGTGGAATCGGCGGCTGACGTACCGGCGCAGTTGCGCAACGCCGCGCGCCGACGATTGCCCGCGCTGCGCAAGCTGCTCGTGGCCCATCCACAAGCCCTGGAGGAAGTCGAACGCGCCGTGGCCGCGGGGACTTGACGCGGCCGCTAAGGTGATGGCGGGCAGGTGATATTCGATGGCCACGTCAAATGCCTCGCCGAAGTGGGGCCCGCAGTGCCTTGGCCCTGATCTCGGCGCGTGCTCGTACCCGCGCTCAGGCACCGGTTGGAGCAGGACGACTACCCGGCCAGTGCTTCCTCGCCCGGGCGAGGCACGTTGCAAGACACATGATCCTGGAAACGCCAGTTGACCGCTGCGGATTCTCACGATCGCCGCGTGAACACAGACGTTGCAGGCTCCGGCCGCATTCATCTTTCCTTTCAGGTGAGCGCGCTACGCACTCGCCAGCGCCGCGCTCGACGCGCCATGCGGCGTTGCTCCTCCTGGCGGGCACGAGCCCGCAGCGTCGTCGCGCTTGCAGGGCGCGGCCCAGCCTGAGGCTGGGCCCGTTCGCTCTGTCCAAAGACGCGCAGGCGTCTTTGGAGCCGCGGCGCTCGCCCTTGCCTGACACGCCGATCACGGCACCGGCGAGCGCGTTCAACTGCCGTTTCCAGGATGATGCAGCCGGCGACGACCTTCGCCGAATCCGGCCCGCCACGCTGCTACCAAGCCAGCGAATACCTGCCGGCGCGCAACGATCGGGCTCGCGCCGCTACTTCACGAGCAGATTTGGCAGCCACGTCCCGACCGACGGCGCGACCATCAGCAGTGCAAGGACCAGCAGTTCGAGCCCGAGGAAAGGCGCCGCGGCGCGGTAGACCTCGCCGAGCGTGATCTGCGGCGGCGCGACGCCCTTCATCACGAACAGCAGCAGGCCGAACGGCGGCGTGAGGAAGCCGATCTCCATCGTCAGCAGGTAGAGCACGCCGAGCCACAGCAGGTCGATGCCGGCGTGCTGCGCGAGCGGGATGAAGAGCGGGATCGTGATCATCAGCATGCTGACCTGATCGACGAAGCAGCCGAGGAAGAGCAGGATCAGCACCATGCCGACGACGAGGCCGAAGGCCGACAGGCCCGAGTTGGCGACGAGGTCGACGAGGCCGTCGGTCGCGCCCGAGAAGGCGAGGATCTGCGAGAACGTGACCGACGCGGCGATGATGAAGAGCGTCATGACGCTGACGCGCGCTGTCTCGCGCAGCGAGATCGTCAGGTTCTTCCACGTCAGCGAGCGGTAGCCGATCGCCGCCAGCGCCGACGCGACGCAGCCGAGCGCGGCCGATTCGGTCGGTGTCGCGATGCCGCCGACGAGGCTGCCGACGACGGCGATGAAGACGATCGACAGCGGCAGCACGTCGCGCACGAAGGGCTTGTAGCGCGCCCAGCCGGTGGCCTGCGGCGAGTCGTCGCGCGGCGAGCGTTCCGGGTGGATCAGGCACACGCCGAGGATGTAGCCGATGAAGAGCACCGCCATGATGAGCGCCGGCACGATGCCTGCGATCAGCAGCTTCGAGATCGAGATGCCAGCGAGGCTGCCCAGCAGCACGGCGAGCGCCGACGGCGGGATCAGCATCGCGATGCCGCCGGTCGCCATGATCGGCCCCATCGCGAGGCGCGGGTCGTAGCCGCGCTTGAGCATCTCGGGCAGCAGCGCGCTGCCGAGCATCGCGGTGTTGGCGAGCGACGATCCCGACAGCGCGGCGAACACCGTGCCGCCGCAGACGCTGACGATCGGCAGCCGGCCCGGCACCTTCGCGATCAGCTTCTCGATCGCGTCGATCGCGCGAAACGCGACGCCGCTGTGCAGCAGGATTTCGCCCATCAGGATGAACAGCGGGATCGGCGCGAGCGAGTAGTTGGTCAGCGCCGTCACCGAGTTGCGCACCATCTGCGCGAGACCCGCCTCGCCGCCGAGGAACACCATCGCGCCGATGATGTTGACGGCGAAGAAGGTGAACGCGACCGGCAGCCCGAGCGCGAGGAAGCCGCACAGCGGCAGCAGCATCAGCAGCAGCGCGGTGTGCCACGCCATCGCGTCAGCCCTTCCCCGCCGCGGCGCGAGCCGTCCGCGACGCGCGGGCGCCGAAGGTCGCAGCGCGTGCGGGCATCACAGATCGGGCGCCGGCACGACGTCATCCTCGCCGACGACGAGGCGGCGCGCGAACTCGGCTGCCAGCAGCGCCATCGAGACGACGATCACCGCGTACAGCCACCACTCGGGGAAGACGACCGTCTTGAGCACCGTGTTGTGGCCCGCCCACGAGCGGTACGTGACGAGCACCGAGAAGACGAGCAGCGTCAGGCACACCGCGAGGCCGATCGCGTCGGTCGCGCGGCGCAGCGGATGGCGCAGCGCCGACGGCATCGCGTTGACGAGGAAGTCGACCCGCACGTGGCCGTTTTGCCGCAGCAGCCACGGCGCGGCGAGAAAGGTCGCGGCGAACAGCACGTACTCGACGACCTCCGCCAGGCCGTTGAGCGTGCCGCCGCCCAGGCTGCGAACGATCACGTCCCACGACGTGGCGACAGCGATCAGCCCGAAGGCGGCGCCGGCCGCCACGCCGAGGATGTCGAGCAGCCGCTCGTAGGTGCTGCCGCGCATCGTGGCGTCCGCTCAGCGCCCGGTCAGCGCCTTGCGCAGTTCGTCGACCTGCTGCGGCGCCACTTCCTTGATGTAGGCCCAGCCGGCGTCGCGCGCGGTGTCGAGCCAGACCTGGCGGTCCTTGCCCTCGAAGGTGATCGTCTTGATGCCGGCGTCGGCCTGGCGCTTGCGCTCCTCGGCGTTGATCTTCGCGTTGTCGGCCCCGTTCGCCGCCTCGACCTCGAGCGCGATGCGCTGCAGCAGCGCGCGCTGCTTGTCGTCGAGCTTCTTGTTCCAGGTGTCGAGGTTGACGAGGAAGTTCACGTCGACGTTGTAGAAGCCCGGATCGACGCGGTACTTCGTCTTCTCCTGCCAGCCGAGGTCGAAGATGCCCTGGATCGGCCAGCCGTAGCCGTCGATCACGCCGCGCTCGAGCGCGGTGTAGACCTCGCCGGGGGCGGTCTGCACGAGGTTGGCGCCGAGCGCGGCGAAGAACGCGCGGTAGACCGGCGTCACACGGATCGTCAGGCCGTGCAGGTCGGGCTTCGTGATCGGCTTGTTGACGTAGAGGTGAAACGGCACGCCGTCGCCGGTGCGGGCGAGGTAGTAGGCGTTGAGCTTCTCGTTGTGCAGCTTGTTGATGTAGGCCCAGCCGCCGTTCTTGCGCTGCTCCTGGATGCTGATCTCGGAGAGCTTCAACGCATCGGCCGCCGGCATCAGGTTGGTGTAGAACGCGCCGGTCGCGTTGCCGATGTCGACGATGCCGTTCTTCACCGCGTTGCCGACCTCGAACGGCGGCATCGCCTTCGGGCCGCCGATATAGTTGATCCGCACCAGCCCCTTGCCCTCCTCGTTGACCCTCTTGATGAAGGCCTCGAACGGGCGCGAAAACGACGTCCCCTCCTGAAAGCCGCTCACCGCGCGCAGCGTCACCTGCTCGGCCGAAACCGGTTGCGCGGCCACCCACGCCAGCGCGAGGACGGAGCATGCGGACTTGAACTTCATCGGGGCTTCTCCTTGCGGCTGCGGCCGCGTGCGGGTTGCGGGATTTCGGCGGATTCTAGTGTTCGCTGCCGGTCGGCCGGCAATGGCGGATATCCCAGAACAAGCTGAAGCTCGATCTGAATCGCCCTGCTTTCGAGGAGGCCAGTTACCTTGAGTCGTATCGCCATGATCTGACTGTGATCACGGCCTTTGCGGCACTGGAGGTGGTCGCTACGGAAGCCTGAAGTCGGACGCGACCCGATGCAGTTCGAACACGTTCCCAGTAGCCACCGATTGATACCGGAAGATCGAATCGTTCAACTCCAGAACGCGATAGACGTAGTAGTTCTCGTGATCCTGCGGGTCAAGTCGCTGCATTCGGTCTTGCGAAAGGCCCTTGGCCACTGAGAAGGTGAAGTGATAGCCCGCGGAAACGCCCCAGTATCCGTACTCAAGGTACGTCACCGCAGCCGAGCCAAGGCGAAACTGGAAGATGAAGGTGCCGTCGGCACTCATCGTGGTCAACTCTTCGCTGGTAGATCCATCCTTTGCAGGTTGCTTTCTGTACCAAGTGCCGATCAGCTTTTCACGCTGCGCCTTCGTCGCGTCGTCTCTGCCGGCGGCGTTGGTATCTACCACGTCGCTGCTTGTTTGCCCTGGGGTTGTAGCGCAGCCCGTGAACGGCAGGGCCAACGCCATGACGACTAGCGAAAGGAGCTTGATCATGATGGAGTCCTCCGGAACTCGGCAGTCGGGCCAATCAACGGTCAGCCGAACAGACCGCGCCCCGATTCTGAACCTGCTCGCGCATCAGCTTCAAGGAACCGCGTCGATGCTCTTCGCGCGCCGTGCAGGGCTGCCCCGGGCCTTGCGCCGGCTGCCGTCGCATCGAAAGTAGTCCGCGCTTCCAAGGGCCGCAAACGCGACGCTGGCACCCTGCGCACCGCCGTCGATCGTGAAGTTGGTGGGCAGAGCGACAATCCGAAATCCCGAAGCGGGAACAAGAAGCGCGCGGATTCATGGAACGGCGGCCGGGCGCACAAGCTTGGCGAGGAAGTGCTCGAGGGCGTCGGTTTCGGCTTCGGACACGGCGACCCAGCCCCATCCGCCAGCGCGAGCGCGAGGTCGGCATGGCTCTGCGGCCCGCCGCCGTTGCCATGCGAGAGGACGATCAGAGGCAGGCCCTGCCCCTCGACCGGCGCATCCTTCGCCACGTCCATCAGCACCGGCCCGAACAGCACCGTCGGCCAGGCTCGGGCGCTCGTCGGATACCAGATCGCGACAACGAGCGGCGCATCACCGTTCTTCGCCGCCTGCGCCAGCCGAAAGCCCACTGGATTCGCCGATCGCAGCGCCGACCAGTAGGCGAGGCCTGCGCCGCCCGCCAGCAGTATCAGGACGGCAATCGAGAGTCTGACGATCCACTTCATGTTCTCGAGCCTGCGAAAGCGACAGAAGCTGGCCGGCCGTGGCACCCACCGTGAGCGAAATGTACGGCGCGCGGGCCTGTCGTGTCGTCACCTCGCACTGCCGACGAGCCGCGACACCGCTCGGCGCGCGAGCGGTGCGACAAGCAGCACGACCGGGAAGGCGACGAGCCACGCGCTCAGCCATGCGCCGGCCCACATCGCAAGATAGTTCTCGCCGAAACCTGCGGCGCGGTAGGTCGCGATGCCCGAGACGAGCAACGACATCAGGCCCGACAGGATCAGCCCGAACAGTGCCGGAGCGAACTTGCTGGGAAGCATGGCGTATCTCCTCGCTGAAAGGGCTGGATCAGGCCGCAACCAGCACACGGTTCAGGCTCTGCGCGAAGTGCCGGCCGAACATGCGCGCCGTCTTCACGTCGCCCGGTGCGAACGCGTCGGCCGCCGCGCCGTGCCCGGCCTGGGCCATCAGCCCGGACCACGATCCGAGACGGTTCGCCGCCTCGTCGTACGGCACGCCGCTGTGCTGCTCGGGCAGGATCGGGTTGCCGACCCACAGCATGCCGTGCTGCATGCAAAAGATGAACATCGACAGCAGCGTGGACTGCTTGTCGCCCGCGGGCAGCGACGACACCGTGAAGCCGGCCGCGAGCCTTCCCTTCAACTGCTGGCTGCGCCAGAGCCCGCTGGTCGAATCCATGAAGCTCTTGAACGCGCCGCTGACGCCGCCGAGGTAGGTCGGCGAGCCGAGGATGAAGCCGTCGTACGCGGCGAGTGCATCGGGCGTGCGGCTCATGTCTTCGGCCCTGACGAGGCGGGGCTCGACGCCATCGACGCCCTGCGCGCCGAGGCGCACCTGACGTGCGATGTACTCGGTGTGGCCGTGAACGCTGTGAAAGACGATCGCAAGCTTGCTCATGGGTTGGACTCCGGAAGGTTCGGGTACGTCGGTGGATGACGGCTCACGCAAGGGTCCTCGCGAGCACGGCGGCAGCCAGGTACAGACCGACGCCGAACACCGTGTGATTGGCCAGGTTTCGCAGGCAATTGCTCAGCGGCGCAGGCGTCTTCGAAGCGAGAAAGCCCGAGCCCATCGCCGGCTGCATCACGAACCACGGCGCGGCCACCGTCGCGGCACCGACGGCGACCGCCGGCAGCGAGGTCGGCTGCGCGAGCCATGCGGCGCCCTGGACCGCGACAAGCAGCGCGGCAAAGACGACGCCGACGCCGTAGTGGGTCAGCCAGCCGATGGCGAGCTCGTTGCGAACCGGCGCCGCCTTCGCGATCGCGTCGTGCGCGAAGCGGCCGCGCGGCATGTGCCCGACCCATCGGCCGACCATCGCGAAACCGGTTGTCGGCACCCCCAGCCGCGACAGCAGCCACAGCCAAGCGTCCATCACTGCGGTCGCTGCGATGCCGATGAAGACGATGGTTCCGAAGAGGTGTTGCAAGCGCATCGAAGACTCCTTGACCGGGTTGACTCGTTGACCCGTTGCACGCAGGATAGAAGTTGAAGTCAACTTCAAGTCAAATGGTTTTTTCATGGACATCTCCGAAGTCGCCAGGAAGTCAGGGGTTGCGGCCTCAGCGTTGCGTTACTACGAGCGCAAGGGCCTCATCCAGTCGCTCGAATCGGCCGGCATGCGGCGCAGGTTCTCGCCGGCGGTGCTCGATCAACTCGCGCTCATCGCGCTCGGCCAGGCCGCCGGGTTCACGCTCGACGAAATCCGGTCGATGCTCACGCCCGACGGCAAGCCCGACATCGACCGCACGCTGCTG
>JBDHSE010000134.1:0-7676 GCA_039807955.1 Ideonella sp.
CGACCACGGCGCGCTCGCCGAGCGGCCAGTTCGCGAAATCGGGATCGCACAGGTAGAGCTCGGGCCAGCCTTCGGCGGCGGCCTGCGCGAGCGCGTCGCGCACCGCGGTCTCGAAGTCCTTGCGCCCGTCGATCCTGCTTGCTGTCTCCATCATTGCCCCGCGTTGTCCGAGATGCCATGCAGCCAGCCGGCCTGCGCCCAGGCGTCGAGCAGCGTGCGCGCCTCGGCGCTCGAGCGCGAGATCGCCCGCGCATCGAGCTCGCGCCGATCGGCGAGGACGCGCATCGCGCGCGCGTCGCGCCCGCCCGCCCGGTAGGACTCACCGTTCAGGTAGACGCGCTCGCCGTCGTAGAGCATGCGGCTGCGGCGGTCGAGCCTCACGCCACCGCTGCAGTCCGGCGCCGGGTTCGGCTCGAAGCGCACCAGCGGCTTCGGTTCGCTCAGCACCTCGCCGAGCGCGCACGCCATCGCCTTCGCATCGCCGGCCAGACGTGTGACGGCGTCGATGGCGAAGGCGGCAAGCGCCGCAGGAATGCGCGCCGGCTCGCGCGTCGCGGGCTGGCTCGCGTCGCGATAGAGCACATCGCGCTCGGGCGCCTCGGTTTCGTCGAGCGCGCGCTGCAGCACCTCGCGCGCGAGCGCCTCGCGGCAGGGAACGCGCAGGCCGATCGAGCACGTCATGCAGTCGCCGCCAACGGCGACGCCGTCGTGCGCCCAGCCCGGCGGCAGGTAGAGCATGTCGCCCGGCTCGAGCAGCCATTCCTGCTCGGGTTCGAATCTGCGAAGGATCCGCAGCGGCAGGCCGGGAACGAGGCTCGGATCGAAGCGACGCGCGATCCGCCAGCGGCGCCGGCCGCTTGCCTGCAGCAGGAAGACGTCGTACGAGTCGGCGTGCGGGCCGACGCCGCCGCCGTCGCTGGCATACGAGATCATCAAATCGTCGAGCCGCGCGTCGGGGACGAAGCGAAAGCGCTCGAGCAGCGCGCGCGCCGCATCAGCGTGCAGGTCCACGCCCTGCACCAGCAGCGTCCAGCCGGGGCGCGACAGCGGCGGAATCGCACGCCGCGCAACCGGGCCGTGGCGCAGCCGCCAGTCGCCACCGCTGCGCACAAGCAGGCGCGACTCGACCTCGTCGCCCTGCGCCAGTGCGAAGAGCCCCGCGCGGTCGAGCGGCGGACGAAAGTCCGGGATCGCCTGGCGCACGAGCAGCGGACGCTTCTGCCAATGACGGCGCATGAAGCGCGCGGGCGAGAGCCCGCCGAGGAGCTGTATCGGGGCGTCGATGTCCATCGGCCGATTGTGCCCGCCGCGCCCGGCCGCGGGCCTGTGCGATGATCGAGCGATGGACATCGCCACACCCTGCGTCGTCTCGCTTAGCTGGCGGCTCGAAGACACGCTCGGCAACCTGATCGACGAGCTTGACGCGCCGGTCGAGTTCTTCTACGGCGGCGACGATCTGTTCGCCAAGGTCGAGGATGCGATCGCCGGCCAGGCAGCCGGTTTTCACACGCGGCTGCAGCTCGAACCCGAGCACGCCTTCGGCGACTACGACGCGCAGCTCGTCACCTTCGAGCCGCGAACGCTGTTCCCGACCGAAGTCGAGGTCGGCATGCGCTTCGACACGCTGCCCGCCGGCTGCAAGACCGAGGCGATCGCCGCCGACACGATCTACACCGTGACCGAGGTCTACCCCGAGCATGTCGTGCTCGACGGCAACCATCCGCTGGCCGGCATCGCGCTGCGGCTCGACCTGACGGTGCGCGCCGTGCGCGCGGCGAGCGCTGCCGAGATCGAGCGTGGCAGCGTCGGCGAGATGCCGTTTTCGGTGCAGCGCGGCCGCACCAACGGTGCGGCAAGCGGCTGATCAGAGCGCGCCGGTCGAGCCGAAACCGCCGCCGCCGCGGTCGGAGGCAACGAACTCCGGCACGCGCCGAAACGCCGCCTGCACGACCGGCACGACGACGAGCTGCGCGATGCGCGCCATCGGCTCGATCGTGTAGCTTTGCCCGCCGCGGTTCCAGCAGCTCACCATCAGCGGGCCCTGGTAGTCCGAATCGATGAGGCCGACGAGGTTGCCGAGCACGATGCCGTGCCTGTGGCCGAGCCCCGAGCGCGGCAGGATCATCGCCGCGAGGCCGGCGTCGCCGATGTGGATCGCGATCCCGGTCGGGATCAGCTCGGTCTGCCCCGGCGCGAGGACGAGCGGCGCATCGAGGCAGGCGCGCAGGTCGAGCCCGGCGCTGCCCGGCGTCGCGTAGGCCGGCAACTCGGCGGCCATGCGCGCGTCGAGCACCTTGACGTCGATGACCGTCATGCGGCGAACGCCGGCAGGCGGGCGGCGAGTTCGGCGACCAGCGCGCGCGCCAGCGTCAGCTTGTCGGCGCGCGGCAGTTCGCGCTCGCCCTGCGCATCGACGAGGGTCAGCGCGTTGTCGTCGCGGCCGAAGGTCGCCGGGCCGACGTTGGCGACGACGAGCGGCACGCCCTTGCGCTCGCGCTTGGCGCGCGCGTTCGCGATCAGGTCGTGGCTCTCGGCGGCGAAGCCGACGCAGTACGGGCCGTCGGGCAGGCGCGCGACCTCGGCCAGGATGTCCGGGTTCTCGACCATCTGGATCGCCGGCGCCGGTTCGCCCGCGCGCTTCTTCACCTTGCGCTCGGACGCAGCCGCCGGCCGCCAGTCGGCGACCGCCGCGGTCGCGATGAAGACGCCGTGCCGCGCCGCGAGCGGCATCACCGCGGCGTGCATCTGCTGCGCCGTCGTCACGTCGATGCGGCGCACGCCGCGCGGCGTCGGCAGGTGCACCGGGCCGGCGACGAGGGTGACGGTGGCGCCCGCCTCGGCCGCCGCGCGCGCGATCGCGAACCCCATCTTGCCGCTCGACAGGTTCGTGATGCCGCGCACCGGGTCGACCGGCTCGAAGGTCGGGCCGGCGGTGATCAGCACGCGCCGGCCGACGAGGGACTTCGGCTGGAAGAACGCGATCAGTTCGTCGAGCAGTTCGTCGGGCTCGAGCATGCGGCCGTCGCCGACTTCGCCGCAGGCCTGGTCGCCGCAGCCGGGGCCGAGCAGCAGCGCGCCATCGGCGCGCACCTGCGCCGCGTTGCGCTGCGTCGCCGGGTGCGCCCACATCTCGCGGTTCATCGCCGGCGCGAGAAGCAGCGGGCAACGCTCGGTCGGCCGCGCGAGGCAGAGCAGGCTCAGCAGATCGTCGGCCGCGCCGTGCGCGAGCTTGGCGATGAAGTCGGCGCTCGCCGGCGCGACGACGATCGCGTCGGCGCCGCGCGACAGGTTGATGTGCGCCATGTTGTTCGCCTCGCGCGCGTCCCACTGGCTCGTGACGACGGCGCGGTTCGACAGCGCCTGCATCGTCACCGGCGTGATGAACTGCGCCGCCGCGTCCGTCATCACGACCTGCACCGTCGCCCCCGCCTTCACGAGCCGGCGCGTCAGCTCCGCCGCCTTGTAGCAGGCGATGCCGCCCGACAAGCCGAGCACGATATGGCGGCCGGCGAGTTCGTTGCTTTCGATCATGGCGCGAAATGTAGCAGCCGCGTTCGAGCGGTCCTCGATCCGCGCTACAGCAGGACGATGTCGTACTGCTCCGGTGAGCCGACCGGGTCGGCCTGCAGCGAGATCGGCTTGCCGATGAACTCGGAGAGTCCCGCAAGATGCTGGCCTTCCTCGTCGAGCAGCATCTCGACGACCGTCGCCGACGCGACGACGCGGAACTCGCGCGGGTTGAACTGGCGCGCCTCGCGCAGGATCTCGCGCAGGATCTCGTAGCACACGGTGCGCGCCGTCTTCACCTGGCCCTTGCCGCCGCAGGTCGGGCACGGCTCGCACAGCATGTGGGCGAGCGACTCGCTGGTGCGCTTCCTCGTCATCTCGACCAGGCCGAGCTGCGTGAAGCCACTGAGCGTCGTCTTCCTGCGGTCGCGCGCGACCTGCTTGCGCAGCTCGGCGAGCACGGCGCACTGGTGGTCGTCGCGCGCCATGTCGATGAAGTCGATGATGATGATGCCGCCGAGGTTGCGCAGCCGCAGCTGGCGCGCAATCGCCTGCGCCGCCTCGAGATTCGTCTTGAAGATCGTGTCGTCGAAGTTGCGCGCGCCGACGAAGCCGCCGGTGTTCACGTCGACCGTCGTCAGCGCCTCGGTCTGGTCGATGATCAGATAGCCGCCCGACTTCAGCTCGACGCGCCGCGCCAGCGCGCAGGCGATCTCCTCGTCGATCTTGTGCAGGTCGAAGATCGGCCGCTCGCCGCTGTAGTGCGCGAGCTTCTCGACCGAGGTCGGCGTGAACTCGGCACCGAACGCGCGCAGCCGCTCGAACTGCTCGCGCGAATCGATGCGCACCGATTGCGTCGCGTCGTTCACGAGGTCGCGCAGCACGCGCTCGGCGAGGCTCAGGTCCTGGTGCAAGAGCGTGCCGGCGGGCGACTTGAAGCTGCGCTCGCGCACCGCGGCCCAGGTCTTGCGCAGGTAGCGGATGTCGTCGGCCAGCTCGGCGTCGCTCGCATCCTCGGCGTTCGTGCGCAGGATGAAGCCGCCCCCGCCGTCGCCGGCGAGCGCCTGCACGCGGCCGCGCAGTTCCTCGCGCAGCTCGTACGAGCCGATCCGCTGGCTGACACCGATGTGGTCGTCCTGCGGCAGGAAGACGAGCAGCCGCCCGGCGATGCTGATCTGCGTCGTCAGCCGCGCGCCCTTCGTGCCGATCGGGTCCTTCAGGATCTGCACCATCAGCGTCTGGCCTTCGAAGACGAGCTTCTCGATCGGCAGCGGCGGCACGCCGCCGGCCGCGCCGTTCTCGCCGCGCGCGCCGTTGCCGCCCTGCGCGCGTGCCGCGCCGTAGGCCTGAAGATCGGCCACATGCAGGAACGCCGCGCGCTCGAGGCCGACATCGATGAACGCCGACTGCATGCCCGGCAGGACGCGAACGACGCGCCCGGTGTAGATGTTGCTGACCCGGCCGCGCGCGGCGGCGCGCTCGACGTGCAGCTCCTGCACCGCGGCGTTCTCGACGACGGCGACGCGCGTCTCCTGCGGCGTCCAGTTGATGAGGATGTCTTGCATGCGGAGCCTGGCGATCGCCTCGTTCGTTCGTCGTCGTCGCGCAGGCAAGTCGCGACCGTATCGGGTCGCCCCGGGTTCGTCCTAGAACCTCACGCCGGATCGCCGCAACAGCAGCGCGGTCTCGAAAAGAGGCAATCCCATGATACCGGAGTGGCTGCCTTCGATGCGGTCGATCCAGCGCGCCGCGCCGCTCTGGATCGCGTACGCGCCGGCCTTGCCGAACGGCTCGCCGCCGGCGACGTAGCGCTGCAGTTCGGCGCGCGGCACGGCGGCGAAATGGACGCGCGAGACGTTGACGGCAAGCCGCGTCGCGCGGCCGTCGGCGATCGCGACCGCCGTCAGCACGCGATGGTTGCGGCCGGCGAGCAGCGCGAGCGTCGCCAGCGCTTCGGCCGCGTCGCGCGGCTTGCCGAGGATGCGCCGGCCAAGGGCGACCGTCGTGTCGGCGCACAGGATCGGCGCGGCGCGCAGGCCGCGGCGCAGCAGGCGCTCGCGCGCCGCAGCGAGCTTGGCGCGCGTCACGCGTTCGACGTAGGCAGCCGGCAGTTCGCCGCCACGGATCGCCTCGAGCGACTCGGCGTCCTCGTCGGGCGCCGCCAGCAGCGGCTCGTGGCGAACGCCGAGCTGGTCGAGCAGCTCGCGCCGGCGCGGGCTTTGCGACGCGAGGTAGACGAAGTCGTGGCGCGGCTTCACTCGCGGTGATACGGGTGGTTCGCCGTCACCGACCAGGCGCGGTACAGCGCCTCGGCGAGCAGCACCCGCGCCAGCGCGTGCGGCAGCGTCAGGTCCGACAGGCGCAGCGTCTCGTCGGCGCTCGCCTTGATCGCCGGCGCCAGGCCGTCCGGGCCGCCGATGACGAGCGCGACGTCGCGGCCGTCGGCCATCCAGGCGCGCAGCCGCGCGGCGAGCTGCAGCGTGCTCACGCCCTGCCCGCCTTCGTCGAGGACGACGCGGCGTGCGCCGCGCGGCAGCGCGGCCTCGATGCGCGTGGCCTCGGCGGCCACCAGTTGCACGCTGCTGCGGCCGTCGCGCGGCTCGGCCTTGCAGGCCTTGAGCTCGAGCCTCAACTCGGGCGGAAAGCGCTTCGCGAACTCCTGGTACGCCGCGTCGGCCCACGCCGGCTGACGCTGGCCGACGGCGACCAGCCACAGCCTCATGCCTTGCGGCGGGCCGGCTTGGCGGGAGCCTTCGTCGCGGCCGGTCTCGCGGCCGCCTTCGACGCCGGCGACTTGCGCGGCGCCGAAGTCTTGGCTGTGCTGCTCGCGGCGGCGGTGCGCTTGATGCCGACGGTTCGCGTCACCGCCTTGCGCGGCGCGGCGGCGCGCTTCGCTGGAGCCGTGGGTTTCGTGCCGGCACGTGCAACGGGCTTGGCCTTTGCCGCCGCCGGCACCTCGCCCGCAGCCGCGGCCTTCACGGCCCGCTTCGGCTCGCCGTTGAGCTTCAAGCGCACCGGCTTCTCGCCCCAGATTTCCTCGAGCCGGTAGTAGTCGCGGATCGACGGCTGCATGACGTGGACGACGGCGGCGCCGCAGTCGACGATGATCCACTCGCCGTTGTCCTCGCCCTCGGTGCGCGGCGGGCCGAAGCCCTTGGACTTGACTGCGTCGCGCACGCTGGCCGCGAGGGCCCTGGTCTGCCGGTTGCTCGTCCCCGACGCGATGATCACGCGTTCAAAGAGCGGCGACAGGTGTTCGGTGTTGAAGACGGCGATGTGCTGGCCTTTCACTTCTTCCAGTCCATCGACGATGGCGCGCTGCAGCTTTCGAATGTCCATTCAGCTCCTGTGGGGGTCACGGTACAGACCGTGGAGTTCAATATAGCGCGCGACCGGTGGCGGCACCAGATCGGCGACACCCTGCCCGGCGGCAACGCGTTCGCGGATCGCGGTCGACGACAAATCCATCGGCGCAAGCGGCAGTTCGGCGACCGTGATGCCTGCAGCAACAAGCTCAGGCGAAAGCTCGAGCCTGGCGCCGGCGCGGTTCGCGACCGCGAGCCTCACCCGCGCGACGAGATCCTGCCAGCGGTGCCAGGTCGGCAGGTTCGCGAGCTGGTCCTGGCCAAGCAGCAGCCACCACTGTGCGTGCGGCTGTCGGCGCTGCAGCTCGGCGACGGTGTCGATCGTGTAGCTCGGCCCGCCGCGCTCGACCTCGCAGCGTTCGATGCGTTGGCGCGGCGCGGCGCCGATCGCAAGGCGCAGCATCTCGATGCGGTGCGCCGCAGGCGTCGCCGCGCGCGACTTCTGCCACGCGACGCCGGTCGGGATCCAGAGCAGTTCGTCGAGCGCGAGCGTTTCGATCGCGCTGCGCGCGAGCGCGACATGGGCGTTGTGGACAGGATCGAAGCTGCCGCCGAGCAGGCCGATGCGCGGCGCCGGCCCCTGCGCCGCGCCCTCGCTCACAACGTCTCGGGCGCGTCAGCCCAATCGCGCGGACGCAGGAAGTCGCTGTACAGGCGCGCCTCGAGCGAGCCCGGCTCGGGCGCCCAGTCGTAGCGCCAGCGCGCGAGCGGCGGCATCGACATCAATATCGCCTCGGTGCGCCCGCCCGATTGCAGCCCGAAGTGCGTGCCGCGATCCCACACCAGGTTGAACTCGACGTAGCG
>JBDHSE010000135.1:0-7646 GCA_039807955.1 Ideonella sp.
CGGCAACGTGGTCGAGATCAAGCACAGCGGCGATCGCTCGACGATCTATGCGCACCTGAGCCGGATCGACGTGCGCAGGGGCCAGCATATCGATCAGGGCGCCGTACTCGGCGCGGTCGGCGCCACCGGCTGGGCGACCGGCCCGCACCTGCATTTCGAGTTCAAGGTCAAGGGCCAGCAGCAAAATCCGCTCGCGATGGCGAAGGCGTCCGATGCGCTGACGATCTCGCCGGCGGCGCGGGAGCAGTTCAACCTTCTGGCCGTGCAGGTGAAGGACGAGTTGCAGGTCGCGGCATCGATGATCGGCCGCACCGGCTACAGCGAATAGCAGACGGCGGCGCCATCTTCGAACGGGCCCGCTTGCGCGGGCCTTTTGCTTGAAGGGCACGCACGAGCCTGCCCGCATTTCGAGCCGTCGACACGATCGATACATGCAACGCGAACTTCACATCGGCCTGATGTCGGGCACCTCGCTCGACGGCATCGACGCCGTGCTGGCGCGCTTCCCGCAGGCCGGCGGCATCGAAGTGCTGGCTCACATCCACACCGCGTTCGACGCGAGCCTGCGCAGCGAATTGCTGGCGCTCAACGTTGCTGGAGACAACGAGCTGCACCGCGCCGCGCTGGCGTCGAACGCGCTCGCGCGCGCCTACGCGCTGGCGGTTGCGCGTGTGCTCGGGCAAGCCAAGGCCGACGCCGCGGCGGTCCGTGCGATCGGCGCCCACGGCCAGACGGTGCGCCATCGCCCGCAAGAGTTCGACGCCACCGGCTACACGATCCAGCTGCTCAACGCCGCGCTGCTCGCCGAACTGAGCGCAATCGACGTCGTCTGCGATCTGCGCAGCCGCGACGTCGCGGCCGGCGGACAAGGCGCGCCGCTGGTGCCTGCCTTCCACCGTTCGATGTTCGGGCGGGCCGACGAAACGATCGCCGTCCTCAACCTCGGCGGCATCGCCAACCTCACCGTCCTCAACGCCGGCGGCACGACGACCGGATTCGATTGCGGCCCCGCCAACGCGCTGATGGACCATTGGTGCGGGCAGCACCTCGGCCGCGCCTTCGATGAGGCGGGCCGATGGGCGGCATCGGGAACGGCCGACGCGAGGCTGCTCGATGCGATGCTCGCCGATCCGTACTTCGCGCTCGCACCGCCGAAGAGCACCGGGCGCGACCGCTTCAACCCGCGCTGGATCGAGCGTGCGCTGTCGATCGCGCCATGCAAGAACGCGGGCGACGTTCAGGCCACGCTCGCCGAACTGACGGCGCGCAGTTGCGCGGCGGACGTGCTGCGCCATGCGACGGGCGCGGTCGAACTTCTGGTCTGCGGAGGAGGCGCCCTCAACGCGCACCTGATGGATCGCCTCTCAGCGCTGCTGCCCGGCGTTGCCGTCGCCCGCACCGATGCGCGTGGGCTGCCCGCGACACAGGTCGAAGCGGCCGCCTTCGCCTGGCTCGCCTGCGCGCATTGCGAGCGTCACGCTGCCAACATCCCGGCGGTCACCGGCGCCGCCGGTGCGCGTGTGTTGGGAGCTCTCTATCCGGCGTAGCGCCGGCTACGTCGGGCCCGTCTGGAAGCGATCAGGCCGAGAAGCTCGACCCGCAGCCGCAGGTCGTCGACGCGTTCGGGTTGCGGATCACGAACTGGGCGCCCTCGAGATCGTCCTTGTAGTCGATCTCGGCGCCGGCCAGGTACTGCAGGCTCATCGCGTCGATCAGCAGCGTGACGCCGTTCTTCGTCATCTGCGTGTCGTCTTCGTTGACCTCTTCGTCGAACGTGAAGCCGTACTGGAAGCCCGAGCAGCCGCCGCCCTGGACGAAGACGCGCAGCTTCAGGTCCGGGTTGCCTTCCTCGTCGACGAGTTCCTTCACCTTCAGCGATGCACTGTCGGTGAAGATCAGCGGCATCGGCGGCAGGTCGGCGATGTCGAGCGCATTTTCGGTGGCGGTACTCATTTTGATTCCTCGATCGAAGATTGTTGCGGATTATCCGCCGCGCCGCATCGGCAACGATGCCCTTGCGAAGCGCCGGGCCATTGCATGCAGCATACCTGCGGATCGGCGATCGCGCTGGCCCGGGAACGACGAGGGCCGCTCGGTCGCGGCCCTGTCGATGGCGTTGCGGGCCGGCGCGGCCCGCACACGATCCGAATCAGCGTATCAGCGCTTGCTGAACTGCTTGCGGCGGCGTGCGCCGTGCAGGCCGACCTTCTTGCGCTCGACTTCGCGTGCGTCGCGCGTGACGAAGCCGGCACGGCTGAGTTCGGGCTTCAACGCCTCGTCGTAGTCGATCAGCGCCCGTGTCACGCCGTGGCGAACGGCGCCGGCCTGGCCCGATTCGCCGCCGCCATGGACGTTAACCTTGATGTCGAAAGCCTCGGCGTTGTTGGTCAGCATCAGCGGCTGCTTGACGATCATGATCGAGGTCTGGCGCCCGAAGTATTCGTCGACGGCCTTGCCGTTGACGACGATCTGGCCCGTCCCCTTCTTCATGAACACGCGCGCGACCGACGACTTGCGCCGGCCCGTTCCGTAGTTCCAGTTTCCGATCATCGACGCGCTCCTTTAGATTTCCAGCACTTTGGGTTGCTGGGCAGTGTGCGGATGCGTCGCACCGGCGTACACCTTCAGCTTCTTGACCATCGCATAGCCCAGCGGCCCCTTGGGCAGCATGCCCTTGACCGCCTTCTGGAGCGCGCGCCCGGGGTGCCTGGCCTGCATCTCCTTGAACGATGCGGCACGGATGCCGCCCGGGTAGCCGGTGTGCCGGTAGTACATCTTGTCGTCGGCCTTGTTGCCGGTGACGCGAAGCTTGTCGGCGTTGATGATGACGATGAAATCGCCGGTGTCGACGTGAGGCGTGTAGATGGCCTTGTGCTTGCCGCGCAAACGGAGTGCCACTTCGCTGGCAACACGTCCGAGCACCTTGTCGGTGGCGTCAATCACATACCACTCGTGCTTCACTTCGGCCGGCTTGGCGCTGAAGGTCTTCATGAGGTACTTTCGATATCGCCCGTCCGGCCTGCGCGGCAAGCACAGGCAATCAAGGCGTGGGAGCAGGTTCTGCGGGCGCACGGCCCACCCGGGTTCGCACCACGCCCTCGGCGCCGCTTATTCGGACGGCCTCTCGGGCGAGAAAACCGGCACGGCAAATGCCGGCCAGCGCGCAACTCGGGTCTCCCGGAACCTTTTTCGGGAGAACTTGGAAGTATATCGCAGACCGACGATCTTCGAATCTGACCAGCGAAATCGCACGCGCGGATGCGAAACGGCGGCCGAACGAATTGGACTGCCCTCTCCAATCCAACCCGCGAATCGGGGCCCGATTGCGAATAGACTTAGGGTTACTACTAGGTCATCAGTGCTGCCAAGAGGTAGCACAAGGCAAGTCATGCACTCGATACACAGTTTGCCGACTCCGCCGCCCATCGAGCAGGAGTCCAATCCGCCCGCCGCCCCGCGCGCATCCAAGAGGGAGCGTTCCTGGATACCGGTGCGATCGCTCACGTCGCGTCATCGCGATCGGCTGCGCGAGCACCTGCTCGCGCTCGACGAACGCGACCGCTACCTGCGGTTCGGCTTTTCGGCAACCGACAACCAGATCGTCCACTACACCGATACGCTCGACTTCGAGCGCGACGAGGTGTTCGGCATCTTCAACCGCCGGCTCGAGTTGATCGCGACGGCTCACCTGGCCTATGCGCCGGTGCCGCAGATCAAGGGTCAGCCGGCGATGGCCGAGTTCGGCGCCAGCGTCAGCAAGCATGCGCGCGGCCGCGGCCTGGGCGCACGGTTGTTCGACCATGCGATCCTGCACGCCCGCAATCGCCACATCAGCAAGCTTTTCATCTACGCCTTGAGCGAGAACTCGGCGATGCTCAAGATCGCGCGCAACGCCGGGGCGACGGTCGAGCGGGCCGGCTCGGAGTCCGAAGCCTGGCTCGCGCTGCCGCCGGACGACATCTCATCGCAGGTCGGGGAGATCGTCGAGTCCCAGGCGGCCGAGTGGGACTATCAGATGAAGGTGCAGGCCAAGCGATTCGACGACATCATCGACAGCATCTTCCCGGAGCGCGAGAACGCGTAGCCGCATTCGCGGCAGCCGCCGATCGATGCGCGGTTTCGTGTCGAAATCTCCCCGCTTGCGCCAGCGCAAGCGACCCGGGAGGGTCCGCCCGGATGGGGCGGCCGCGATTCGTCGGCTAGAGTGCCGTCTGCATACCCGCGGCGCGCCGCCGCACGCTGACCGCGGCAAAGCCGCCCCCCGATCATGCAGTTCCTGCCGTGGATCATCGCGCTCGCCGCCGTCGCCCTGCTCGCGTCGCTCAGCACGGTCATGGTGTTGCGCGCGCGCAGGCGTCCGCGCCAGTTGCCGCCTTTGCCCACCGAATGGGCACTGTCGCCGCGGCCGGTGTTCAGCAGCGACGAGCGCCGCGTCTACCGCCTGCTTCGTGAGGCGCTGCCGCACCATGCGGTGCTCGCCAAGCTGCCGCTGATCCGGTTTAGCCAAGCCAACGATCCTGAGCAGACACGCTACTGGTACGAACTGCTCGGCAACCTGCACGTCACCTTCGTCGTCTGCAGCGCCAACGGCCGCGTCCTGGCGGCGATCGATCTCGACACCGATCGCGGCAGTTCGCCGCGCGCGATGCAGATCAAGCAATCGGTGCTCGGCGCCTGCCGCGTGCGCTACCTGCGCTGCGCGGTGGACAACCTGCCGACGATCGCCGAACTGCAACTGCTCGTGCCGCAGAGCGGCCTCGCGGCGCGCGGGCCGCTGGCGACGCCGCGGCCGTTCGACCAGGCCCGCGATGCGCTGACGACCACCGTCGCCAGCCGGCGCGCCCAGCGCAGCGCGCTGTGGCAGGACTCGATGCAGTTCCAGGACTCGTTCTTCGCCCCCGACAACCGCACGAGCGCCTTCGCGCACAGCGACTTCGGGCCCGAGACGCGCCGCGACGCACGGCGCGCCGCGGCACGCGACGACCCGCAGGCCGCCGGCTTCGTGCCGCGCGAGGACATCGCCGGCGTCGTGATCGAGGAAACCGGCGAATTCGTCACGCGCCACTGAGCGCGGATCCGGCCCGGCCCGGTCCTTCTACCAGTTGATCAGGATCAGGATGATGTGCCTGAAGATCGCGATGTTGAAGGTCGTCAGCACGACGAGCGCCGACCAGCGGAAGAACCGCACCGCGATCAGGCGCAGCCGGTCCTGACCGCTCGCGAGATAGGCGCCGAAGTACAGCACGCACGGGATCGCGACCGTCAGCAGGACGATGAACGCGATCCAGTAGAAGACCTTCATCGCTAGGCCAGGCTCAGAGCATCAGCGCGAGCCGCTCGAGGATCAGCACGGCGAAGAACCCGAGGCCGGCGACGACCGTCCACTTGACGATCAGCCAGCCCAGGCGCAGCCAGCGGCGCTGGCTTGTGCCGATGTACATCGCGAAGCACAGGATCGCCGCGACGGCGAGCAGGCCGAACAGCGCGCGTGCGATCAACATCGCGACCGTCGGCGCTCACCATGCGGGCGCCAGCTCGGCGAAGCCGGCCGGCGCGCTCGCGGCATCGTCGAAGGTGACGATCTCGTGGTTCGATGCATCGGCCAGCACCTTGCGCAGCAACTGGTTGTTCAGCGCGTGGCCGCTCTTGTACGCGCTGTAGGCGGCGAGCAGCGGATGGCCGAGCACCCACATGTCGCCGATCGCATCGAGGATCTTGTGCTTGACGAACTCGTCGTCGTAGCGCAGCCCGCCGGCGTTGAGCACGCGCTGGTCGTCGACGACGATCGCGTTGTCCATGCTGCCGCCGAGCGTGAGCCCGCGCGAGCGCATCAGCTCGACGTCCTTCGTGAAGCCGAAGGTGCGGGCGCGCGCGATCTCGCGCTTGTACTGCCCCGATCCCATGTCGAACTCGACGCGCTGCCCGGTCTGGTCGACCGCCGGGTGGTCGAACTCGATCTCGAACGCGAGCTTGTAGCCCTCGAACGGGTCGAGCCGCGCCCATTTGAGCGCGGCACCTTCGCCGTCGCGCACCTCGACCGGCCGCAGGATGCGCATGAACCGCTTGGGCGCGTCCTGCAAGACGATGCCGGCGCTTTGCAGCAGGAAGACGAACGACGCCGCCGAGCCGTCGAGGATCGGCACCTCGTCGGCGGTGATGTCGACGATCAGGTTGTCGATGCCCAGACCCGAGCAGGCCGACATCAGGTGCTCGATCGTCTGCACCCTGGGCGCGCCGGGGTCGCCGTCGACCGAGATGGTGGACGCCATCCGGGCGTCGCTCACCGCCGTCGCCGAGACCGGGATCTCGACCGGCGCCGGCAGATCGACGCGCCGAAAGACGATGCCGCTGTCGGGCGGCGCCGGGCGCATCGTCAGCTCGACCCGCTGCCCGCTGTGCAGCCCGACGCCGACCGCGCGCATCATCGACTTCAGGGTGCGTTGCTGGACCATCAGGCGATTGTAGGAAGCCCGGCTGGGGAGGGCTCCCCAACCGGGCTCGCGGCCGCGCCGCGCGAGCCGCAGCATGGCGTCGCCGTCAGTCCGCCTGACGGCGCAGGAAGGCCGGGATCTCGATCTCGTCCATGCCGTTGCTCACAAGCGCGTCGACGCGCGACGACGCGCCGCCGCGGCTGTTGCGCCAGACGCTCGGCGTCGACAGGCCGCTGTAGTCGTGCGCCTGCGCCGCCGCGGGCGCGACCGCCTGCGTCATCAGCGGCAGGTTGTCGGTGCCGGTGCGCTGCAGCGGCGGCGCGCTGTGCACGACGCTGATCGGCGCCTGCGCGCGCCGCCCGGCGGACAGGCCGGTCGCGATCACCGTCACCCGCAGCTGGTCGCCCAGGCTCTCGTCGTACGCCGTGCCGTAGATCACGTGCGCGTCGTCGGCCGCGTAGCGGCGGATCGTGTTCATCGCGTTGCGGCTCTCGGCGAGCTTGAAGGTGTTGCGGTTCGCCGCGATCAGCACCAGCACGCCGCGCGCGCCCGACAGGTCGATGCCTTCGAGCAGCGGGCAGGCGACGGCCTGCTCGGCGGCCTTCGTCGCGCGGTCCGGCCCGCCCGCCTGCGAGGTGCCCATCATCGCCTTGCCGGGCTCGCTCATCACCGTCTTCACGTCCTCGAAGTCGACGTTGACGAGCCCCGGCATGTGGATGATGTCGCTGATGCCGCCGACGGCGTTCTTCAGCACGTCGTTCGCATGCGCGAAGGCCTCGTCCTGCGTCACGTCGTCGCCGAGCACGTCGAGCAGCTTGTCGTTGAGGATCACGATCAGCGAATCGACGTTCGCCTCGAGTTCGGCGAGCCCGGCGTCGGCCGCCTTCGTGCGGCGCTGGCCCTCGAACTCGAACGGCTTGGTGACGACGCCCACCGTCAGGATGCCCATCTCCTTGGCGACGCGCGCGATCACCGGCGTCGCGCCGGTGCCGGTGCCGCCGCCCATGCCGGCGGTGATGAAGATCATGTGCGCGCCCTCGATAGCCTGGCGGATGCGCTCCTCGGCCTCGACCGCGGCCGCCTTGCCGGCCTCCGGCTTGGCGCCGGCGCCCAGGCCCGTCGTGCCGAGCTGGATCAGCTGGTGCGCGCTGCTGCGGTTGAGCGCCTGCGCGTCGGTGTTGGCGCAGACGAACTCCACCCCCTGCACGCCCTGCG
>JBDHSE010000136.1:0-7575 GCA_039807955.1 Ideonella sp.
GATGATGCAGCAGTACCTGCGCATCAAGGCCGAGTACGCCGACACGCTCGTGCTCTACCGCATGGGCGATTTCTACGAGCTGTTCTTCGACGACGCGCGGCGCGCCGCCACGCTGCTCGACATCACGCTGACGAGCCGCGGCCAATCGGCGGGCGAGCCGATCGCGATGGCCGGCGTGCCGGTGCATGCGCTCGAGGCCTACCTTGCCAAGCTCGTCAAGCTGGGCGTGCCGGTCGCGATCTGCGAGCAGGTCGGCGATGTTGCAACCGCGAAGGGCCCGGTCGAGCGCAAGGTGGTGCGCGTCGTCACGCCCGGCACGCTGACCGACAGCGCGCTGCTCGCCGACAAGAGCGACGCGCTGCTGCTCGCGATCGCGCCGCGCAAGGTGGGCGCCGCGACGACCTGGGGCCTCGCCTGGCTCGCGCTCGCGAGCGGGCGGCTCGGCCTGGCCGAATGCGGCGACGCCGAACTCGGCGCCTGGCTCGCACGGCTTGCGCCGGCCGAAACGCTCGTCGACCGCGACCGCGCGCCGCCCGCGCTGCAGACCATCGCGACCAGCGTCACGCACCGCCCGGCGTGGCAGTTCGACGCCGCGCTCGGCGCGAGGAAGCTGTGCGAGCAGTTGCGCGTCGCGAACCTCGCCGGCTTCAACGCCGGCGCGCTGGACGCGGCGCACGCCGCCGCCGCGGCGCTGCTCGCCTACGCCGAGCACACCCAGGGCCAGGCGCTCGGCCATGTACGCGAGCTGCAGGTCGAGCGCGCGAGCGATCTGATCGACCTGCCGCCGGCGACGCAGCGCAACCTCGAGCTCGTGCAGACGCTGCGCGGCGAGGCGGCGCCGACGCTGCTGTCGCTGCTCGACACCTGCGCGACCGGCATGGGCAGCCGCGCGCTGCGGCTGTGGCTGACGCAGCCGCGGCGCGACCGCGCCACCGCACGGCGCCGCCACGAGGCGATCGCGATGCTGATCGACGCCGGCTGCGGGCCGTTGCGCAGCGCGCTGCGCGGCGTGAGCGACGTCGAGCGCATCACAGCGCGCGTCGCGCTGCGCCAGGCGCGGCCGCGCGAACTGGCCGGGCTGCGCGCGACGCTCGATGCGCTGCCGAAGCTGCGCGCCAGCGTGCCGGCAGGCGAGGCAGGGGAGGCAGAAGCGGCGCCCGGCCTGCTCGCCGAACTCTCGGGCGCGCTCGCGCCGCCGCCGGCGATCGCCGAACTGCTCGCGCGCGCGATCGCCGAAGAGCCCGGCGTGCAACTGCGCGACGGCGGCGTGATCGCGCCCGGGTTCGACGCCGAGCTCGACGAGCTGCGCGCGATCAGCGAGAACTGCGACGCCTTCTTGCTCGACCTCGAGGCACGCGAGCGCGAGCGCAGCGCAATACCCAACCTGCGCGTGCAGTTCAACAAGGTGCACGGCTTCTTCATCGAGGTCACGCAAAGCCAGGCCGCCAAGGTGCCGGCCGACTACCAGCGCCGCCAGACGCTGAAGAACGCCGAGCGCTTCATCACGCCCGAACTCAAATCCTTCGAGGACAAGGCCCTCTCGGCGCAGGAGCGCGCGCTGGCGCGCGAGAAGCTGCTCTACGAGCAGGTGATCGACGCGTTGCAGCCGCAGCTCGCGCCGCTTGCGGCGCTCGCGCGGTCGCTGGCCGCGCTCGACGCGCTCGCCGCGCTCGCCGAGCGCGCCGCGACGCTCGGCTGGTGCCGGCCCGAGTTCGTCGCGATGCCGTGCATCGAGATCGAGGCCGGCCGCCACCCGGTGGTCGAGGCTCGGCTGCGCGAGACCGGCGGCGGTGCGTTCATCGCCAACGACTGCCGGCTCGACGCGACGCGGCGCATGCTGATCATCACCGGCCCGAACATGGGCGGCAAATCGACCTTCATGCGCCAGGTCGCGCTGATCGCGCTGCTCGCGGCGATCGGCTCGTACGTGCCGGCGAGCAGTTGCCGGCTCGGGCCGCTGGACTCGATCCACACCCGCATCGGCGCCGCCGACGACCTCGCCAACGCGCAATCGACGTTCATGGTCGAGATGACCGAGGCGGCGGCGATCGTGCATGCCGCGACCGACGCCTCGCTCGTGCTGATGGACGAGATCGGCCGCGGCACCTCGACCTTCGACGGCCTCGCGCTGGCCGGTGCGATCGCGAGCCACCTGCACGACCGCAACCGCGCCTTCACGCTCTTCGCGACGCACTACTTCGAACTCACCGCGTTTCCGCTGAAGCACGAGCGGGCGCAGAACGTCCACGTTTCGGCAACAGAAACTCACGCCAAGGGCGGCGGCGACATCGTCTTCCTGCACGAGATCGAGGCCGGACCGGCGAGCCGCAGCTACGGCGTGCAGGTCGCGCGCCTGGCGGGCATGCCGGCCGGCGTCGTGCGCCAGGCACGCGCCACGCTCGAGGCACTCGAGGCGCAGCAGCGCGCGGGCGACGCGCAGATCGACCTGTTCGCCGCCGCGCCGGTACCTGAGGCAGCAGCCGCCACCGAACCGACGCCGCTCGAGCGCGAGCTTGCCGCGATCGACCCCGACACGCTCGCGCCGCGCGACGCGCTCGCCGCGATCTATCGGCTCAAGGCCTTGCAGGACGGCGGCAACGCATGAGCGCGCCGCTCCCGAACGCGAATCGCGCGGCCCCTCGGGTCGAAGGCGCTCCAGTGAACGGGCGCATCGACCTGCCGGCCGCGGGCGCGGCGACCGACACGCAGCCGACGATCGTCTTCTCGCACGCCAACGGCTTCCCGGCCGGCACCTACCGCGTGCTGTTCGACGCCTGGCGCGATGCGGGCTATCGCGTCGTCGCGGTCGACAAGTTCGGCCACGACCCGCGCTTTCCGGTCAGCAGCAACTGGCCGCACCTGCGCGACGAGCTGATCGACTGCATCGTCGAGACGGCGCGCACGCCGTCGTTCCTCGTCGGCCATTCGCTCGGCGGCTACCTGAGCGTGCTCGCGGCGTCGCGCCGGCCCGATCTCGCGCGCGGCGTGCTGCTGCTCGATTCGCCGATCCTCGGCACCGCCGTCTCGCAGGCGATGCGCGTCGCGAAGGCGACCGGCCTCGTCGCGCGCCTGTCGCCCGGCCACGTCTCGCGTCGCCGGCGCGACCGCTGGCCGAGCGCCGACGCCGCCTACGCCCACTTCGCCGCCAAGCCGGCCTTCGCGCGCTGGGCGCCCGAGGTGCTGCGCGACTACATCGCAAGCGGCGTGCAGGCGGCGGACGACACGCCGGGGGGCGATCACCGCCTCGCGTTCCGGCGCGAGATCGAGACGACGATCTACAACACCCTCGCGCACCACCTGACCGCGCTGCTGCGCCGCGATCCGCTGCGCTGCCCGCTCGCCTTCGTCGGCGGCACGCACTCGACCGAGAACCGCCAGGTCGGCCTGCGCAAAACGCGCGCGCTCGCACACGGCCGCATGAGCTTCGTCGACGGCACGCACCTGTTCCCGTTCGAGCGGCCGCAAGAGACGACGCAGCAGGTGCTGCGCTGGCTCGCAGAGTTCGCCGCCGCGCAGCCAGCGCTCGCCGCGCCGGCTTGACGCGCGGCATCGGTCCGCCACCCCGCACCCAACCACCGTTCGCCTTCTACCGGAGCGACTCGCCGTGTTCGCAAAATCCTTCGCCGTCATCTACCTCACGATCTTCCTCGCCGAGGTCGGCGACAAGACGCAGCTCGCGACGCTGCTCTTCGCCTCCGAGCAGGCGACGAACAAGTGGCTCGTGTTCGCCGCGTCGTCGGCGGCGCTCGTGACGGCCGCCGGCATCGGCGTCCTCGTCGGCTCGCAACTCGAGCGCTTCATCTCGCCGGCGACGCTCAAGCTCGTCGCCGGCATCGGCTTCATCGTGATCGGCGCGTGGACGCTGTGGTCGCGGTGAACGTGGCCTGCGCGGCGCGTGCGGTCCGGCGTTTCGGACTCGCTACGATCGGCATGCGCCGTTCGCGATGCAGGCATTGCAAGCAACCGGCGGTCGGACCGACGCCGCCAGTCAACGTTCGAACGCACCACACACGATGACGATGAATCCGCAACAACGAGCAGCGCTGCTCGAGGTGCTCGCAACCCGTTTCGAGAGCAACATGCAGCGCCACGCCGGACTCGCCTGGGCGCAGGTGCAGGCCAGGTTCGCCGCCAACCCCGATGCCATTGCCACGCTGCAGGCGATGGAGGTAAGCGGCGGTGAGCCCGACGTCGTCGGCAGCGCCGACAAGGCGGGCCGTATCACGTTTGTCGATTGCGCGCCGCAGAGCCCCGCCGGGCGCCGCAGTCTGTGCTTCGACGACCGGGCACTCGAAGCGCGCAAGGAGCACAAGCCGAAGGGCAGCGCGCTCGCGACGGCAGCCTCAATGGGCATCGAACTGCTGACCGAGGAGCAGTACCGCGCGCTGCAGACGTTCGGCGAGTTCGACACGAAGACCTCGAGCTGGATCGCCACCCCGCCCGAGGTCCGCGCGCAGGGCGGCGCGCTCTTTTGCGACCGGCGCTACGGCCAGGTCTTCGTCTATCACAACGGCGCCGAGTCGTACTACGCGGCGCGCGGGTTTCGCGGATCGCTCCTCGTCTGACGCGGCGCGCCGCGGCGTCAGTGCGACGTCCCCTCGCTGCGCGTGATCTTGTTCCAGACGTTGTACTTGCCGACCGGCTTGCTCATCGGCAGGCGCTTGACCTCCTTGAAGGTCGCGGCGTCGTAGACGATCAGTGCGCCGTCCTGTTCCCACAGGCTGGCGAGCGCGTAGCGGCCGTCCTTCGTGAACTCGATGTGGGCGAGCGTCTTGCCCGGCTCGACCGACACGCGCCCCGCCGGTTCGAGCGTGCGCTTGTCGATGACGAGCAGCGTATTCTTCGCCGTCGGGCTCATCATCGCGTCGACCCAGGCATACGGCGTCGCCTCGTGGCTGCGCATGAAGAAGCCCGGGCCGAGCGTCGGGATGTCGCGCACGAGCTTCCAGGTCTTCATGTCGATCACGCTGACGATGCCGTCCTTCAGGTTCGGCGTCGCGAGCACCGGCCGGCCCTGATGCTGGAACGTGATGCCCGAGCCGAGGTGCGGCATGCCGGGCAGCGGCAGCATCGCGATGCGGCGCCGGGTGTCGAGGTTGACGACCTGCGCCGACGGCGCGCCGTCGCTGCGCGGGCGCGTCGCGCCGAGCACGTTGGCGTAGCTCTGGTCGAAGAAGAAGTCGTCCAGCGACTCGTCGAGCGGCGTGCGGCGAATGCCGAGGAAGCCCGGTTTGGCGATGGCCTCGCCCATCCGGTAGTCGTGGACGAGGCCGTCATGGATCGGCTCGGCCTTCGGGTTGTACGAGATCTCCCACAGCTCGGGGATGTCCTTGAGCGCGACGACGAAGCTCTTGCGCGGCTGCGCGTCGTAGACCGCCGAGACGCGCGAGCTCGCCTTGCCGTCGAGCGTCGCTGCAGCGTAGGTTCGCTGCAGGTTCAGATCGGCGTCGAACAGCGCGAGCGTGTGCGGCAGGTAGTTCGCCGCCATCACCCACTTGCCGTCGCCCGAGACGGCGACGTTGCGCATGTTCAGGCCGGCGCGCACCTCGGCGACGACGGCGAGGTTCCACAGGTCGTACTTCG
The DNA here is from genome assembly GCA_039807955.1 of Ideonella sp. Taxonomy (GTDB): domain Bacteria; phylum Pseudomonadota; class Gammaproteobacteria; order Burkholderiales; family Burkholderiaceae_C; genus CAIKUF01. Next base: position 5,584 of record JBDHSE010000136.1, read on the forward strand.
TGATCCAGCCGTCGCGCGAGCCGAAGAAGACAAAGCGTCCGTCGGGCGTGAACTTCGGCCCGCCGTGCAGCGCGAAGCGCGACTCGAAACGGTGGATGACCTCGAACCTGTCGCCGTCGACGAGCGAGACGTGATGGTCGCCGCCCTCGACGACGACGAACAGGTTCATCGGGTCGGCGCTCCAGCGCGGCTTCGCCGGCAGCTCGCGCGCGCCCGGCGTCTCGGTGCGCGAGGCGCGGATATCGGCGTCGCTCCAGCTTGGCGGCGGCACGACGGGGGTGTAGATCCAGTCGGTGATCGCCGCGATCTGCGCTGCGTCGAGCTGGTCGGCGAAGCCCGCCATCTGGGTCGCGACGCGGCCCTGTGCGATCACCTTCGCCGCCTCGGGCTTGCGCAAGCGGGCGAGGCTTTCGGGCAGCAGCGCCGGGCCCATGCTGCCGGTGCGCTGCGCTCCGTGGCAGACGGCGCAGTGCTCGGCGTAGAGCGCGGCGGCGGGCTGCGAACCCGAGGCCTGCGGCGCTGCGGCACTCGCAGACGGCTGGGCGTGAGCCAGGCCCAGGCCGGCCCAGACGAGCGCGGCAGCGAACAGCGCGCGCAGCAACTTCGCCCGCATCGCCGTCACGCCGAAGCAGCGGGTTGGCGTTCGCGAAACGGCGTCGTCGTCACGCGCGGCGCGCCGGGCTGCGCGAGGCCGATCTCGGCGTCGTCGAGATAGCAGCCCGGGTCCTCGGCCCAGGGGTCGCCCGTCACCTGCTGGGCGCGAACGCGGGTGTTGCCGCCGCAGATCGCGAGGTGCGCGCAGGCGCCGCAGCGGCCGGTGACGGCGCGCGGCTGCACCTTGAGACCGGCCATCAGCGGGTCGCTCGTGTCGGCCCAGATCGCGGAGAACGGCCGCTCGCGAACGCTGCCGAGATCGTGGTGCCACCACATCGTGTCGGGGTGGACATGGCCGACGTTGTCGATGTTGGCAACAAACAGGCCCGACGCGTTGCCGCCCCAGGCCTCGAGCCGCGCTTTCACCGCATCCGCCCAGCGCGGCAGGTGGCGCTGCACCCACAGCAGCAGATAGACGCCGTCGGCGTCGTTGTTGCCGGTGACGTATTCCAGCGTCCGGCCTTCGACGGCGGCCTGCCAGGCGGCGTCGAACAGGCGGTCGAGCGCGGCGCGCGTCGCCGCGAAGTGCGCGTCGCGCCCGCGGTGGATGTTGCCGCGGCCGGCATAGTTGAGGTGCGAGAAATAGAACTTGTCGACGCCCTCGTCGTGCATCAGCCGCATCAGCGCCGGCAGGTCGGCGGCGTTCATGTCGGTCATCGTGTAGCGCAGGCCGACCTTCACGCCGCGCTCGCGCAACAGGCGCACCGCGCCGAGCGAGGCGTCGAACGCGCCGTCCTTGCGGCGGAACTTGTCGTGCGTCGCGCGCAGGCCGTCGAGGCTGATGCCGACGTAGTCGAAGCCCTGCGCCGTGACGCGATCGGCCATCGGCGCGTCGATCAGCGTGCCGTTCGTCGAGAGGCCGACGTAGAACTTCATCGCCTTCGCGCGCGCGGCGATCTCGAACAGGTCTGCCCGCAATAGCGGCTCGCCGCCGGAGAGGATCAGCACCGGAACGCCGAAGGCCTTCAGATCGTCCATCACGGCGTTGACCTCGGCGTTCGTCAGCTCGCCCGGATAGTCGTGGTCGGCCGACAGCGCGTAGCAGTGCTTGCAGGTGAGGTTGCAGCGCCGGATCAGGTTCCAGATCACGACCGGGCCGCTCGCGCGGCGCGCGCTTGCCGCCGGGTAGGCGCCGTCGCGCTCGGCAGCGGCGAGTTCGCGCATGAACTGGGAAATGCGAAACATGGGGGTCTACTCCGTGCCGGGCAGGCGCAGCCCGGTCTTCTTCAGGATGCGGCTGCTGTAGAGGATGTCGGCGCCGCGGCAGGCTTCGGCGAGCAGGGCGTGGATCTGCAGCGCCTGACGTTCGACCTCGGGCCGATTGTGGCCGTGCACCAT
>JBDHSE010000137.1:0-7571 GCA_039807955.1 Ideonella sp.
AGGTGCGCGGGCACGATGCCTGGGTTCCCGGCCGCGACGAGGCCTACCTCGGCGTTCTCGTCGACGACCTGACGACCAAGGGCGTCAACGAGCCGTACCGCATGTTCACGAGCCGCGCCGAATACCGGCTCCAGTTGCGCGAAGACAACGCCGACCTGCGCCTGACCGAAACGGGCCGCAAGCTCGGCCTCGTCTGCGACGCGCGCTGGGATGCGTTCTGCCGCAAGCGCGACGCTGTTTCACGTGAAACCGAACGCCTGACGCGCACCTGGGTCGGCCCGCTTTCGCTGCCCGCCGCCGACGCACAACGCCTGATCGGCAAGCCGCTCGAGCACGAGCACCGGCTGATCGACCTGCTGCGGCGGCCCGGCGTCGGGTTCGACCAGGTTTCTTCGGCGGCCGAGATCGCGCTCGGGAAGGATGCGACGACGCGCCGTGTACTGCGCAGCGAGTTCGGCGACGCGCTTGCCGACACCGTCATCGAGCAGGTCGAGATCGGCGCCAAGTACGCCGGCTACATCGCCAAGCAGAACGAAGGAATCGCCCGCGCGGCGAACTACGAGGAACTGCGCCTGCCGGCCGATCTGGACTACGCGGGGGTGAGCGCACTGTCGTTCGAGGTTCGTCAGCGGCTGAACCAGTACCGCCCCGAGACGCTCGGGCAGGCTGCGCGCCTGCCGGGAGTCACAGCGGCAGCGATCTCGCTGTTGCTGGTCCACCTGAAGAAGCGCAGCCTGATGGCGGCCGCCGTGCGTACCGATGGCGAGCCGATCCGGTCCAGCGACCCCACGCGGCGCAATGCCGCCTGAGCGCGACCGGTTGATCGAAGGCGCTGCGGCGCTCGGGCTCGCACCGAGCGGCGGGCAGATGGATGTGCTGCTCGCCTACCTCGGCCTGCTCGCCAAATGGAACCGCGTCTACAACCTGACGGCGATCCGCGACCCGGCGCGGATGGTCGAACAACACCTTCTCGACAGCCTGAGCGTCATCGCGCCGTTGCGCCGCTGGTCGAACGACGGCGCCAAGCGCGTGCTCGACGTCGGCAGTGGCGCCGGGCTCCCGGGCGTCGTCATCGCGACGCTGATTCCCGAGTTCGAAGTCACGTGCGTCGATGCCGTCGGCAAGAAGGCGAGCTTCGTTCGACAGGTCGCCGCCGAACTCGGGTTGCGCACGCTGCACGCCGTCCACGCCCGGGTCGAGTCGTTGACCGATCAGCGGTACGACCTCGTCACGTCGCGCGCCTTCGCGACGCTCGCAGAGTTCACTGCGCTGACGCGCCATCTGCTCGCGCCGGGCGGGGTATGGCTCGCGATGAAGGGCAAACAGCCAACCGACGAGATCGCCGCGCTTCCCTCGAATGTTGAGTTGTTTCACGTGGAACAGGTGCGCGTTCCCGGGCTCGACGCGGACCGCTGCCTCGTCTGGATGAGGCCGCTCTCCTGAGCGCAGCGCCACTCGCCGACGCTTTGCGCCACGAAGGCGCCGGCTTGGCCGATCGCCCGGCAGCGACTGCCCCTACACTTCAGCCCGGGAGGAGAGGGCATGTTCGGCGTGACTGACTACGGCGCGTTCTGCGTCGCGATATTGATATTTCTTGCGCTGCCGGGACCGGGCACGTTCGCGCTGCTGCTGTCGACCGGCAAGGGTGGATTCAAGGGCGGGGCGCAGGCGACGGCTGGCTTGATCGTCGGCGACCAGGTGCTGCTGTGGCTCGCGGTCGACGGCGTCGCCGCGCTGCTCGCGGCGCATCCGTCGGCGTTCCAAGCCGTGCAGTACGGCGGCGCGGCGTACCTCGCCTGGATCGGCGTGCGGCTCATCCTGGCCCGCGAGGGCCGCTCGGCGCCGGTCCACATCGAGGCGGGCGGCTACGCAAAGCAGGCGTTCCTCATCACGCTGATGAACCCGAAGGCGATCGTGTTCTACATGGCGTTCTTTCCGCTCTTCATCGACCCGGCGACGCATCGCGGCGGCCTGACCTTCGCCGTCATGGCGGCAACGATCGCGGCGATCACGGCGGCGTACTGCCTGACGCTGTGCGCGTTCGCCCGCGCCGTCGCGCTGCAGGTCAGGGCGCACCGCCGGCTGGCGCGCGGCCTGGAACGCCTGGCCGGCGTCTTTCTCGTCGGCTTCGGCGTCCGCCTCGCGAGCAACTGACGCGCCTCATGGCCAGGATCTTCTGCATCGCGAACCAGAAGGGCGGCGTCGGCAAGACGACGACGACGGTGAACCTCGCCGCCGGCCTCGCCCAGCTCGCCCAGCGCGTGCTCGTCGTCGACCTCGACCCGCAGGGCAACGCCACGATGGGTTCAGGCGTGGATAAGCGCTCACTCACTTTGAGCGTCTACGACGTCCTGATCGAGAGCGCGAGCATCGCCGAGGCGCGCGTGCCGAGCCCGCGCGGCGGATTCGACCTGCTCGGTGCGAACCGCGAACTCGCCGGCGCCGAAGTCGAACTCGTCGGCCTGGACCGGCGCGAGAAGCGGTTGAAGGGCGCGCTGGCGGCGGTCGACACCGCCTACGACTTCGTCCTCATCGACTGCCCGCCATCGCTCAACCTGCTGACCTTGAACGGCCTGTGCGCCGCGCACGGCGTCGTCGTGCCGATGCAGTGCGAGTACTTCGCCCTAGAAGGGCTCTCCGACCTCGTCAACACGATCAAGCAGGTGCACGCCAACCTGAACCCCGATCTGCAGATCATCGGCCTGCTGCGCGTCATGTTCGACTCCCGCATCACGCTGCAGCAGCAGGTCAGCGAGCAACTGAAGTCGCACTTCGGCGACAAGGTCTTCGACACCGTCATCCCGCGCAATGTGCGGCTCGCCGAAGCGCCGAGCTACGGTCTGCCAGGCGTGGTCTTCGACCCGGCCTCGAAGGGCGCGCTCGCGTTCAAGGCCTTCGCCGCCGAGATGGTCGAGCGGATGCGGTCGATGTAATCGGGCGATGTAGCCCCCGCCGTCCGTCGGTACGCCGTCGGCCCGCGCGACAGGGCGCGAGCCCCGGCCGCAACGAGCTACAGCCCGAGCCCCTCGTCGACTCCGAGGTGCACGTTCATCGCCTGCACCGCGGCGCCGCTCGCGCCCTTGCCGAGGTTGTCCAGGCGCGCGATCAGGATCGCCTGGCTGTCGCTCGCGAAGACGAAGATGTCGACGCGGTTCGTGTCGTTGGCCGCCGTCACGTCGAAGAAGCCGCCTTCGAGCGTCGCCGGGTCCGACATCGGCATGACGCGGATGAAACGCTCGCCGGCGTAGCGCTGCTCGTACGCCTGCTGGATCGCCCGGCCGTCGCTGCCTGCCGCGAGCTCGCTGAAGTGCAGCGGCACCGACACCGCGAGCCCCTTGTAGAAGTTGCCGACGATCGGCATGAAGAGCGGCTTCGTGCGCAGCCCGGTGTGCTGCAGCATCTCGGGGATGTGCTTGTGTTTCAGCGTCAGGCCGTACGGGCGCGGCGCGGCAAGCAGCGGGTCGCCGCCGCGCCGGTACTGCTCGATCATCTTCTTGCCGCCACCCGAGTAGCCGGTGATCGACGTCGCCGAGACCGGCAGCTCAGGCGCGACGATGCCGGCATCGACCAGCGGGCGCAGCAGCAGGATGAACGAACTGGCGTGGCAGCCCGGGTTCGCGATCCGCTTCGATGCGCGGATGCGCTCGCGCTGGCCGGGCGCCAACTCGGGCAGGCCGAACACCCAGTCTGGCGACGTACGGTGCGCCGTGCTGGCGTCGATCAGGCAGGTGTTCGGGTTCGTGACGAGCGTCGCCGCCTCGCGCGCCGCGTCGTCGGGCAGGCACAGGAAGGCGACGTCGGCGGCGTTGAGCAGGCGCGCGCGCTCGGCAGCGTCCTTGCGCAACTCGGCGGCGATGGCGAGTACCTCGATGTCGGTGCGCTGCGCGAGGTACTCGTGGATGCGCAGCCCGGTCGTGCCTTCCTGACCGTCGACAAACACCTTGTGCTTCATCACCAACCCCGCGTCCTCTTCCGTGCGAGCCCGCAGCATACGGCATCGCCTCGCCGCGCGCGCAGTGCCGGCGGCGCGCACCGATCGCAGACAATCGCCGCATGGTGACGAAGAAACCCAAGGGTCTCGGCCTCGGCTTGGAGGCGCTGCTCGGCCCGCGCGTGAAGGACGCGGCCGACGCCGGCGCCGGCAACGACACGCCGACGACGCTCGCGCTGACGCAGCTCCAGCCCGGCCGCTACCAGCCGCGAACGCGGATGGACGAGGGCGCGCTCTACGAGCTGGCCGAGAGCATCAAGAGCCAGGGCATCATGCAACCGGTACTGGTGCGCCCGCTCACCGGCGGGCGCTACGAGATCATCGCCGGCGAACGGCGTTTTCGCGCCGCCTCGCTAGCCGGGCTGGATCGGCTGCCGGTGCTCGTGCGCGACGTCCCCGACGAGTCGGCCGCGATCATGGCGCTGATCGAGAACATCCAGCGCGAGGACTTGAACCCGCTGGAGGAAGCGCAGGGTCTGCTGCGCCTGACGCAGGAGTTCGGGCTCACCCACGAGGAAGCGGCGAAGGCCGTCGGGCGCTCGCGCAGCGCGGCGAGCAACCTGCTGCGCCTGCTTGGCCTGGCCGAACCGGTGCAGCAGATGCTGACCGCGGGCGACCTCGACATGGGCCACGCGCGCGCGCTGCTCGCGCTCGACAAGGCGCAGCAGATCACGCAAGCCAGCGAGATCGTCGCCCGGCGCCTGAGCGTGCGCGAGGCCGAAAAGCTCGTCGCGCGCCAGTCGGGCAACGGCCGCCAGCGCCCGCTGTTGCGCGTGCGGCAGGCGAAGTCGCGCGACGTCACGAGGCTCGAGGAGGAACTCTCGGACCTGCTCACGGCGCAGGTCGAGATCCGCGTCCGCAAGCGCACCAAGCGCGGCGAGCAGGGCGAACTCGCGATCGGCTTCGGCTCGCTCGACGAGCTGGATGCGCTGATCGCGCGGCTGCGCGGGCCACACTGAGTTCGATCAAGACGCCGCCGCTGCGGACGCCCGCCGCCGCTGCGCGCTCATCCAGACGAGCGCCGCGCTGACGATGCCGAGCGGAACGAGCGAGCCGAGGTTGAGCCAGGCCCAGCCCTGCGTCGTGATCAGCGCACCCGACGCGAACGAGCTTGCCGCCATCGTCGAGAAGACGCACAGGTCCAGCGTGCCCTGGGCGCGGATCTTCTCTTCCGGCCTGTACGCCGTCGTGAAGAGCGTCGTCCCGCCGATGTAGAGGAAGTTCCAGCCGACGCCGAGCAGGAAGAGCGCCGCGACGAACTGCATCAGTGCGACGCCGCTGAGCGCCACCACGACGCAGCCGAAGTTCAGCACCGCGCCAGCCATCATGATCGGCAGCTCGCCGAAGCGGCGGATCAGGTGGCCGGTGAAGAAGCCCGGCACGAACATGCCGAGCACATGCCATTCGAGCACGAACGCGGTGCTGTGAAACGGATGCTGGTGCTGCGCCATCGCGATCGGCGTCGCCGCCATCAGCAGGTTCATCACGCCGTAGCCGAGCGCCGAAGCCGCAACCGCGACGAGAAAGACCGGCTGGCGCGCCAGCTCGCGCAGCGGCCGACCGCGGCTCGCACCCGGCAGCGGCGGCGCATGCGCCGGAAATCGAATGAACGAGAGGGCGAGCAGCGACAGCAGCGCGACGCCGATCAGCGCCAGGTAGGCGCCGACGAAGGGTTGCGCCGCCAGGTCGCGCGTCGCGCTCGCCAGGTTCGGCCCGACGACGCCGCCGACGATGCCGCCGGCCAGCACGAGCGAGATCGCGCGCTCGCGAAACATTGGTGCGACAAGCTCGGGGCCGGCGAAGCGGTAGAGCGATGCGTTGGCCGCGTAGAAGCCGGCGACGACGGTCGCGAGCACGAGCAGGCCGAAGCTGCGGTTCGCCGCGGCCGTCGCGCACAGCGCAGCCGAGAACACCGCGACCGCGAGGCCGATCTGGAACGATCGCTTGCGGCCGAAGCGCGTCTGCAATCGCACGACGAGCATCGTCGACAACGCGCTGCCGACGACGTAGCCGGTGATCGGCAGCGTCGCCATCCACGCGCGCGGCGCGAGCGACAAGCCCACGAGACCGTTGATGGCGATGAAGACGACGTTGTTCGTCAGGAACAGACCCTGGCACAGTGTGAGCAGGAAGAGATTTCGATTCATCAGCGCATGATCTCACTTGGCTGCGCAGCGTCTTCGCACGAAGTGTCGTTGGCGCGTTGTTTGCCGCGAAGCTGCGTTTTCTTCGACTGCATGTCAACGCGCGCGCACGTGATGCGTTGTCTGCGCAACAGATGTGGAACTTCGCATGACTTAAACGGGTCGCTCCCCTAAAGAGGGGGTGACACGGCGACATGCGAGGCGCATGCTTCGAAGCATGCGAATTTGCACAACGTCCACCATCAAGACGGCGAATCGCCTTCTTCTTGGGCTTTGCGACGCAGGCAAATGGCCGAAGCTGATTGAGTCGAGACATCGCTGATTGCAAGGAAAGCTCTGATGGAGCCCGGCGCCGACGGGGCGGGACTTCATCAGAACTTCCCAGGTGGCAGCAGGGCGTCCTCCCCGCCGCCGCCTCTCCCGCAAAGCAAGGGGATCAGCATGGACGTCATCAGCAGTTTCGCGGCGCGCTACGAGCGCACCCGAGAAGAAGAGCTTTCACTCGAAGACTACCTCGCCGAGTGCAAGCGCAACCCGCTCGCCTACGCGACCGCCGCCGAGCGCATGTTGAAAGCGATCGGCGAGCCGCAGACGATCGACACGCGCAACGACCCGCGCCTGTCGCGCATCTTCGCCAACAAGCTGATCAAGATCTACCCGGCGTTCGCCGAGTTCTACGGCATGGAGGACTCGATCGAGCAGGTCGTCTCCTACTTCCGGCACGCGGCGCAGGGGCTCGAGGAGCGCAAGCAGATCCTGTATCTGCTCGGCCCGGTCGGCGGCGGCAAGAGCTCGATCGCCGAGCGTCTGAAGCAGTTGATGCAGGACGTGCCGTTTTACGCGATCAAGGGCTCGCCGGTGAACGAATCGCCGCTCGGCCTCTTTGACGCCGCCGAGGACGGCGCGATCCTCGAGAAGGAATACGGCATCCCGCAGCGCTACCTGAACCGCATCCTCTCGCCGTGGGCCGTCAAACGGCTCGACGAGTTCGGCGGCGACATCCGCAGGTTCAAGGTCGTCAAGCGCTACCCGTCGATGCTCAAGCAGATCGGCATCTCGAAGACCGAGCCGGGCGACGAGAACAACCAGGACATCTCGGCGCTCGTCGGCAAGGTCGACATCCGCAAGCTCGAAACCTATTCGCAGGACGACCCCGACGCCTACAGCTACTCGGGCGGCCTGTGCCTCGCGAACCAGGGCCTGCTCGAGTTCGTCGAGATGTTCAAGGCGCCGATCAAGGTGCTGCACCCGCTGCTGACGGCGACGCAGGAGGGCAACTTCAAGGGCACCGAAGGGTTCGGTGCGATCCCGTTCGACGGCATCGTGCTCGCCCACAGCAACGAGAGCGAGTGGAAGAGCTTTCGCAACAACAAGAACAACGAGGCCTTCCTCGACCGCATCTACATCGTCAAGATTCCGTACTGCCTGCGCGTCTC
>JBDHSE010000138.1:0-7520 GCA_039807955.1 Ideonella sp.
GTGACGCGCAGCGCGCCGCCGATCACGCCCGCCAGCGCGGCGAGCGCCGTGCCGCCGGCGAAGACGAGCATGAAGACGCGCGGCACGTTGTGGCCGAGCGCCTCGACCATCTGCGGATGCGTCAGCGCCGCCTGGATCACGAGGCCGATGCGGGTGCGCGTCAGCACCAGCCAGAGGGCGACGAGCATCGCGATCGCTACGCCCATGCCGAAGGCGCGAAATGCCGGGAACTGGGTGCAGATCATCTCGGCTGCGTTGGCGCAGGCGTCGGGCTGCGCGCCCCAGACGAGCGAGAGCCCGCCGCTGCGCGAGTCGATGATCGTGAAGAGCGGCCCCTGCAGCGCGGCCGGCTGCGTGAACGGCACTGCGGAGCGGCCCCAGATGATCTGCACCACTTCGAGCACGATGTAGCTCAGGCCGAAGGTGATCAGGAGTTCCGGCACATGGCCGAACTTGTGCACCCGGCGCAGCGCGTAGCGCTCGAACAGCGCGCCGAGCGGGCCTACGAGCGGCGGCGCGAGGACGAGCCCCCACCAGAAGCCGAACTTCAGGCTGATCGTGTAGGCGACATACGCGCCGAGCATGTAAAAGCTCGCGTGCGCGAAGTTGAGCACGCCCATCATGCTGAAGATCAGCGTCAGCCCCGAGGCGAGCATGAACAGCAGCAGCCCGGTCGACAGGCCGTTGAGCAGCGAGATCAGCGTGTAGGTCAGGTCCATCGAGAGGCGGACGGCGTCAGAAACGAAAACGGCGCGGCACCGCGCAGTGCCGCGCCATTTTCAGCGATGCCGGGTCAGGGCCGCTTCATCTGGCACGAGGTCGGCGTACTCGCGACGTAGGCCGGAATCGCCTTCACCTCGGCGAAGTTCATGCCGGTGTTCTCGACGCTGTACGGATGCTCCTTGGTCGCCTTCTCCCACGACGAGATGTAAAGCGGCATCTGCAACTGGTGGTCCGACTTGCGCATCGTGAACTCGCCGGAGAAGCCCTTGAACTCGAGGCCCTCCATCGCCGCCGCGACCTTGACCGGATCGGTGCTCTTGGCCTTTGCCATCGCATCGGCCAGCATCGCAACACCGTTGTACGCGGCGAGCACGTAGAAGTCGTCGTTGAACTTGGCCTTGAACTCGTTCTCGAGCTTGGTCGGCAGCCCGGGCATGCCGGTGTAGGCGTAGGCGACCATGCGGACGCGGCCGACCGCATCGGCGCCGAGCGCGGTCGGCGTGCCGGTCACGCTCGCGTAGTAGGTATAGAACTTGACGTGCAACCCGGCGTCGTGTGCCGCCTTCACGAGCAGCGTCAGGTCCGGGCCCCAGTTGCCGGTGACGATCGCGTCGGCGCCGGAAGCCTTGATCTTCGCGATGTAGGGCGCGAAGTCCTTGACCTGGCCGATCGGATGCAGGTCGTCGCCGACGATCTGGACGTCGGGGCGCTTGCGCTTCATGTACTCCTTGAAGTACTTCGAGACCTGCTGCCCGTGCGAGTAGTTCTGGCCGATGATGTAGACCTTCTTCAGGTCGGGCTGGTCCTTCATGTAGCTCGTCAGCGCCTCCATCTTCATCGAGGTGTCGGCGTCGATGCGGAAGTGCCAGTACTCGCACTTCTCGTTCGTCAGCGCCGGGTCGACCGCGGCGTAATTGAGGTAGACGACTTCCTTGCCCGGGTTGCGCGAGTTGTACTTGGTGACGGCATCCGACAGCGCGAGCCCGGCGCCCGACCCCTGGCCCTGGATGATGTAGCGAATGCCCTGGTCGGTCGCCGCCTTCAGCGCGTTCAGGCTCTCCTGCGGCGAGCCCTTGTTGTCGAAGGCAACGACCTCGAACTTGACGCCGGCGGCGTTCTTCTTGTTGAAGTGGTCGGCGACGAACTGCCAGCTCTTCAGGATGTTCTGGCCGACACTCGCGAACGGACCCGACAGCGGATCGATGTAGGCGATCTTCACCGTCTCGCCGGCCTGCGCGAAGACTGCCGCGCTGGCCAGCGCCAGCGCAAGGCCGGACGACAACTGCTTGAACCTGGTGGCGTGTGACATGGGTGGAACCCTCGCTATTGAGACAGGCCGTACGGTAGAGCAGATTGCCGGCGCTTCCGTTCAGGGACTTCCCGCACCCGCTGTCGCGGCCGTGACAGCGCCAGCCATCGCTGCGCCGCCGAAGACCACGCGCCGGCGCGCAAAGGAGCGGCTGGCTAAACTGCCCGAATGACGATTGTCGATGTCGAATCCGCGGCCACCGTGCAGGCGCCGTTCGTCTTCACGAACCGCTTTCATGCGCTCGGCGCGGCGTTCTTCACGCCGCTTGCGCCGCGCGGGCTGCCCGGCCGAAGCGACGGCGACCTGGAACTTATCGACACCCTGATGCGTCTGATGGCGTCCGAGCAGACCGACTTCACGATCCTCTTTCGCCGCCTTGCCGACTTCGATGCCCGACCCGCTGCCGAGAACGCCCCGCTGCGCGACCTCTTTCGCGACCGCGCCGCGTTCGACGCCTGGAGCGCGCGCTACCGCGATCGCCTGCACGCGCAGGGCGAAGGCGACGCGGCGCGCCGGGCGCGAATGCGCAGCGTGAACCCGCGCCTCGAGCTGCGCAATCACATGGCCGAGACGGCGATCCGCAACGCGAGCGCGGGCGACTTTGGCGAGATCGCAAGGCTCTTGCGCGTACTCGAGCATCCGTTCGACGACCCGGCACGGCCGACGGCGCAGGACGACGCCGACGCCGGCTGCCCGCCCGACTGGGCGCCCTCGATCGCGGTATCGTGTTCCTCATGAGTGCAGACAAGACCTACAAGGTGCAGAAGACCGACGACGAGTGGCGCGCCGCACTCGACCCGATGGAGTACCGCGTCGCCCGCCACGCCGCGACCGAGGCGCCGTTCAGCGGCCGCTACTGGGACCACTTCGAGGCGGGGCACTACAACTGCATCGGCTGCGGCACGCCGCTCTTCGAATCGAGCACCAAGTTCGACGCCGGCTGCGGCTGGCCGAGCTACTGGCAGCCGGTCAACAGCGAAGTCATCGAGCGCGTCGTCGACAAGTCGCACGGCATGGTTCGCATCGAGGTGCGCTGCAACCACTGCGGCTCGCACCTCGGCCATGTGTTCGACGACGGCCCGAAGCCGACCGGCGAGCGCTACTGCATCAACTCGGCGGCGATAAAATTCGAGCCTTCGCGCTGAACGGCGGCGCACTCCGCGCTCCGCACGCCGCCTTGGCGGACGCCGGCCGCACCTGACACACCCCCGATGAAATTCCTGTTCGACTTCCTGCCCATCGTGCTGTTCTTCGGCACCTTCAAGTTCGCCGAACGCGATTCGCAGGCGGCGGCCGACTTCGCGACGCAGCACTTCGGTTTCCTCGTCTCCGGCGGTGTCGTCGGCGCTACCGAAGGGCCGGTGCTGCTGGCGACGATCGTTGTCATCGTCGCGACGATCGCGCAGATCGTCTTCCTGCTCGCCCGCGGCAAGAAGATCGACATGATGCTGTGGGTCAGCCTCGGCCTCGTCACCGTGCTCGGCGGCGCGACGGTGTGGTTCCACAACGAGACCTTCATCAAGTGGAAGCCGAGCGTGCTGTACTGGGCGATGGCGGTGTCGTTCTGGATCAGCCAGGTCGCGTTCAAGAAGAACCTGCTGCACACGCTGATGGGCGGCCAACTCGAGTTGCCGGCCCCCGTCTGGCTCACGCTGACGCGGGCCTGGATCGGCTTCTTCGCGCTGATGGGCGTCTTGAACCTGTACGTTGCCTACAGCTTCTCGACTGAAGCCTGGGTCAACTTCAAGCTCTTCGGCAGCCTCGGGCTGATGCTCGTCTTCACGCTCGCGCAGGGCATCTACCTGAGCCGGCACCTGAAGCCGGCCGAAAGCAGTGCCGCCGAGACCGGCCCCGGCGCGCCATGACGCCGCCGAATACGCCGGTGTCGGCGGGTGACATCGAGGCCGCGCTGCGCGCCGCGATGAACGTGACGGCGATCGCCGTGACCGACGACAGCCACCGCCACGCCGGCCACGCCGGCGCGCGCGAAGGGCGCCACTTCAGCGTGCGGATCGAGTCCGAGGCGTTTCGCGGCCTGCCCAGATTGCGCCGCCATCGGCTCGTATATGATGCCGTCGCTGCGCTGATGGCGCAGGGCATCCACGCCCTGGCGATCGACGCGTACGCCCCCGGCGAGCCCTGAGCACGCCGCCCCTTCCCGCGCCAGACCCACCCCGCCTGCCCGCCGCCGGCAGACCCCTCCCCGTTCGTCCCCGCATCGACAACCCGTTGAAAGGCATGTGCCGCATGTTTGCAATCGATTCCCCCCGCCTGCGTCGCACGGCGCTTTGCGCCGCGTTCGCCGCCGCCGCAGTTCTTGCCCTGCCGGCGCAGGCGCAGAACGTCGCCATCGTCAACGGCAAGCCGGTGCCGATGGCGCGCGTCAACGCGCTGATCGAGCAGGCGACGAGCCAGGGCCAGCCGCGCACGCCCGAACTCGAGGCGCAGGCGCGCGACGAGGTCGTGCTGCGCGAGATGTTCGTCCAGCAGGCCGAGAAGGAAGGCCTCGCCGCGACGCCGGAGTACAAGACGCAGATGGAGCTTGCGCGCCAGAGCATCCTGATCCGCGACCTGTTCACCGCGTTCCAGAAGAAGCACCCGGTGACCGACGCCGAGATCCAGGCCGAGTACGACAAGTTCAAGGCGCAGGCGAGCGGCGTCGAATACCACGTCAGCCACATCCTCGTCGAGAAGGAGGAGGACGCCAAGGCGCTGATCGTCAGGCTCAAGAACGGCGAGAGCTTCGACGCGCTCGCCAAGCAGTACTCGAAGGACCCGGGGTCGGGCGAGAAAGGCGGCGACCTCGACTGGGCGAGCCCGAGTTCGTTCGTTCCCGAGTTCTCGGCCGCGATGGTCAAGCTGAAGAAGGGCGAGATGACCGACACGCCGGTCAAGTCCCAGTTCGGCTGGCACATCATCAAGGTCACCGACACGCGCGAGGCGCAGTTCCCGCCGCTCGAAGAGGTCAAGCCGCAGATCCAGCAGCACCTGATGCAGCAGCGGATGACGCAGTTCCGCGACGAGATCCGCGCCAAGGCGAAGACCGACTACAAGTTCGCCAACTGACGATCCACGCGGCGGCCCGTGCCACCGCGCGTGGCGTCAGCTCGGGCGCTTGACCTTCGCCGCGCGGCCCTCGACGAAGTCGCGCATGCGCTGCTTCGCGGCGTCGTCGCCCTGCGCGATCGCGGCCATCAGCGATTCGACGAAGAGGCCGTCCGACTGCGACATGTCGGCGATCCGCGGCAGCGCCTGCGTGATCGCGAACACCGACAGCGGCGCGTTGGCGGCGATCCGCTGCGCCAGTTCGCACGCCTTCGCGAAGCCCGCGCCTTCGGCGACGACGTACTGCGAGAAGCCGCGCTGGTGGCCTTCGGTGGCGTCGAGCACGCGGCCGCACAGCATCATGTCGGTCATGCAGGCGACGCCGACGAGGCGCGGCACGCGCGCCGACCCGCCGCCGCCGACGAAGATGCCGTGCTGCCCTTCGGGCAACCCGTAGTAGGTGCTCGTCTCGGCGACCCGGATGTGGGTCGAACTCGCGATCTCGAGCCCGCCGCCGACGACGGCGCCGTGCAGGCTGCTTACGATCGGGAAGCGCCCGAACTGCAGCGTGTCCATCACGCCCTGCCACATGCGCGAATGCAGCACGCCCTCGGCGACCGTGCTCTCGTCGAGGCTCGTCAGGTCGAGCCCGGCGCAGAAGTGCTTGCCCGCGCCGCTCAGCACTGCAGCGCGGACGTTCGCCGGCAGGTTGATGAACGCCGTCTGCAACTGCAGCAGCATCTTGTCGCTGATCGCGTTGCGCTTGGCGGGCCGGTGCAGTTGGACGTGGGCGACGTTGCCCGCGAGTTCGACGCGCAGCATGTCGAGTTCGGCGAGCACGCCGGTGGCGGGGGTGAATTCGAGCGTCATCGGTGAAAGCTTTGCGGGTCGCAGGATCGGGCCTTGCGTGGCGGTCCGGCGTCCGGCGACCCGGTGCCGCGGCAGGCCCGGCGCTCGCAGCTTAACGCACGCTATCGGCCGCGAAGGTCATGACCTGGGTTTGCCGGCGCCGCCGCTGCTCAGACCAAACCGCGTTCAATGGATTGGATATGCTCCCTCTCCCACTTGTGGGAGAGGGGGCAAGACAGGTCACCGCGTTCCTGGACGGTTGAACGCGAACCGGTATCAGACCACCGGCAATGGGTTGGCGAGCCTGCCTGCCTCGATCCGCAACTGGCGATCGCAGCGCGCCGCGATCGCGCGTTCGTGGGTGACGAGGACGAGCGTCGTGCCCGCTTCGCGATTGAGGTCGAACATCAGGTCCATCACCGTCGCGCCGGTCGCGAAGTCGAGGCTGCCGGTCGGCTCGTCGGCGAGCAGCACGGCCGGGCGCACGACGAAGGCGCGGGCCAGCGCGACGCGCTGCTGCTCGCCGCCCGACAGCACGCGCGGATAATGCGCAAGCCGCTCGCTCAAGCCCACCCGGCGCAGCATCTCGGTGGCCTGCGCGCGCGCGTCGTGGCGGCCCTGCAGTTCGAGCGGCAGCATCACGTTCTCGAGCGCGTTCAGGTTGCCGAGCAGCTGGAAGCTCTGGAACACGAAGCCCAGGTGCTGGGCGCGCACCGCGGCGCGCGCGTCCTCGTCGATCGCGAACAGGTCGACGCCGCACAGCCGCACCGTGCCCGAGGTCGGCGTGTCCAGGCCGGCGACGATGCCGAGCAGCGTGCTCTTGCCCGAGCCGGACGCGCCGACGATCGCGGCCGACTCCCGCGCTTCGAGGGTGAATTCGATCTCGTGGAGAATCGTCAAGGTGCCAGTCGAATCGCGAACCTGCTTGGTGACGCGATCGACGGCGATGATGGGTTCGGACATGAGGACGTTTGCAGATGGGATTGAATCGAAGAAGGTTCGGCGCGCACTGTAGCGTGTGGCTCGCCGCCGCGCCGTGGCTCGCGGCATGGCCGGCGCGCGCCGAGGCGCAGCGCAAGGTGATCCTGGTCGTCGGCGACAGCATTTCGGCCGAGTACGGCCTGCGCCGCGACAGCGGCTGGGTCGCGCTGCTCGCCAACAAGCTGCGCGACGAGAAATCGAACTACGAGGTCGTCAACGCGAGCGTCAGCGGCGACACGACGTCGGGCGGCCTCGCGCGGCTGCCGGCGCTGCTCGAGAAACACAAGCCGGCGATCGTCGTCATCGAACTCGGCGGCAACGACGCGCTGCGCGGGCTGCCGCTTTCGATGACGAAGGCCAACATCGAGGCGATGACGCGCGCATCGAAGGCGGCCGGCGCGAAGGTGATGCTGATCGGCATGCAGGTGCCGCCGAACTACGGCGCGCGCTACAACGAGGAACTCGCCGCGCTGTACTACGACGTCGCGAAGGCCGAGAAGGCCGCGCTCGTCGCATTCTTCTTCAAGGGCATCGCCGACATCCCGATCGCCTCGACGCTGTTCCAGGCCGACCGCATCCACCCGAACGAGAAGGCGCAGCCGCTGCTGCTGCA
>JBDHSE010000139.1:0-7497 GCA_039807955.1 Ideonella sp.
GCGGGAAGTCGCGCCAGGCGATGCCCTGGTTCTTCCACGAACGCAGCCAGGGGAAGATCGCGATGTCGGCGATCGAGTACTCGGGCCCGGCGGTGTAGCGGCTCTTCGCGAGCCGGCGGTCCATCACGCCATAGAGCCGCGCCGCCTCCTTCGTGTAGCGCTCGATCGCGTAGTCGATTTTCCGCGGCGCGTAGACGCGGAAGTGGTGCGCCTGGCCGAGCATCGGCCCGATGCTGCCCATCTGGAACATCAGCCACTGCAGCACCTCGTACCTGCCGCGCGTGTCGGCCGGCAGCAAGCGCCCGGCCTTGGCGGCGAGGTAGAGCAGGATCGCGCCCGATTCGAACAGCGAGATCGGCTTGCCGTCCGGGCCGTCGGGATCGACGATCGCCGGGATCTTGTTATTCGGGCTGATCGTGAGGAATTTGGGGTCGAACTGGTCTCCGGCGCCGATGTCGATCGGGATCACGCGGTAGGGCAGGGCACACTCCTCGAGCATGATGTGCACCTTGTGACCGTTGGGCGTGGCCCATGAATACACCTCGATCATCGTCGCTTCTCCGGCGCGCGCCGCCGGCGCCACTGGCTTGGACTTTAGACGATCGCCCCGGCCCATGTTCATCGGTTTGAGGCGCCTGTTCACCGGCGACGCCGACGGCGCCGACTGGCGCGAGGTGGCCGCATGGGCGGCGCGGCGCGGCGCGCAGTTCAAGCGCTCGCGCGACGGCGCCGGCTTCATCGTCGAGGGCCGGTTCGCCGCCGGACCGTGGCGCCTGGAGTGGGGGCCGCCGCAGCGCAGCTACATCGCCGGCCGCGAACTGCGGCTGCGCATGGCGCTCGGCCTGCCGCCGGAGCTGAACATGCTCGTCCTGTCGCGGCCGTTGATGGAGACGCTCGAGCGCAGTGCGTTCGAGCAGTACACGGCGCAGATGCAGACCGTGATCGACGAGACGACGCCCGAGGAGATGCGCTGGCTCGCGATGTTCGCGAAGGTGCAGCCCAAGGCCGACAAGGCGCTGCGGCAGGCGTTCGGCGCCGTCGCGCCGTCGGCCCATGCGGCCGAGGCCTGGATCGAGGGGCCGCTTGCCGATCGGCTCGTTGCCGCCGCCCAAGGAGTGCTCGCTGCCGCGCCGCCGTTCGTGCTGATGACGCTGCGCGGCCGGCTCTACCTGCGGCTGCAGCTCGAGGCGCCCGACCCGGCGGCGATCGGCGCGATGGCTGATCTGTTCGAGACCGCGGCGGCGCAGGCGCTGCTCGCAGCCGGCGGCGCGGCCGAACGCGCCGATCCGGGTCCGCCGACCGCGACGACCGCCTGGCAGACGCAATTCACGCCGCACGACCTCGACCGCTGAAGCGCATCCCGCGCGCCGCGGCAGGCAGGCGCCGCGTCAGGCGCCGGCTGCGTACTTGCCAAGCTCGATCTTCGCGATCGCGTTCCTGTGCACCTCGTCCGGGCCGTCGGCGAAGCGCAGCGTGCGTGCCGTCGTGTACGCGTGCGCGAGCGCGAAGTCCTGGCTCATGCCGGCGCCGCCGTGCAGCTGCATCGCCCAGTCGATCACGTCGCACGCCATCTGCGGCGCGACGACCTTGATCATCGCGATCTCGGCCTTCGCCGCCTTGTTGCCGGCGACGTCCATCATCCACGCTGCCTTCAGCGTCAAGAGGCGCGCCATGTCGATCTTGCAGCGCGCCTGCGCGATGCGCTCGCGCGTCACGCCCTGTTCGGCAAGCGGCCGGCCGAAGGCGACGCGCTTCGTCGCGCGCCTGCACATCAGTTCGAGCGCGCGCTCGGCGACGCCGATCAGCCGCATGCAGTGATGGATGCGTCCCGGGCCGAGGCGACCCTGCGCGATCTCGAAGCCGCGGCCTTCGCCGAGCAGGATGTTGGCCGCCGGCACGCGAACGTTCTGGAAGATCACCTCCATGTGGCCGTGCGGCGCGTCGTCGTAGCCGAAGACCGAGAGCGGGCGCAATACCTGGATGCCCGGCGCGTCGGCCGGAACGAGGATCATGGACTGCTGCGCGTGGCGCGGCGCATCGGGGTCGGTCTTGCCCATGAAGATATAGACGGCGCAGCGCGGGTCGCCGGCGCCGGAGGTCCACCACTTGCGGCCGTTCAATATGTAGTCGTCGCCGTCGCGGCGGATGCGCGCCTCGATGTTCGTCGCGTCGGATGAGGCGACGCCCGGCTCGGTCATCGCGAACGCGCTCCTGATATTGCCTGCGAGCAGCGGCTCGAGCCAGCGCGTTTTGTGTTCGGCCGTTCCATAGCGGACGATCGTCTCCATGTTGCCGGTGTCGGGCGCCGAGCAGTTGAAGACCTCGCTCGCCCAGCCGACGCGGCCCATCACCTCGGCGAGCGGCGCGTACTCCTGGTTCGTCAGGCCGGCGCCGTATTCGCTTTCCGGCAGAAAGAGGTTCCACAGCCCGGCGGCGCGCGCCTTGGGCTTGAGGTTCTCGATCACTGAAAGCGGCGTCCAGCGCCTGCCGGCGGCGGTGTTGGCCTGCAGTTCCTCGTGCACCGCGGCTTCGGCCGGGTAGATGTGCTCGTCCATGAAGGCGCGCAGGCGCTGCTGCAGATCCACGGTGCGCGGCGAATAGTCGAAGTCCATGTCGGTTCCCGGTGAAGTCAGAAAGTCGTCGGCTACCGTCACGCCGCCTGCGCGAAGCGCCAGCCCAGCGTTGCGAGCTGCCTGGCGCCGGCTCCGGCCTGAGCCGCCTGCGCGCTCGCCGCCGTGCCGTCCAGCGCACGTTTGGCGATGCCTTGCAGGATCGCGGCGATGCGAAACAGGTTGTAGGCGAGGTAGAAGTTCCAGTCGGCCATCACCGCATCGGCATCGGCGCGCCCGGTGCGTTCGCAGTAGCGGCGCACGTAGTCGCGCTCGGACGGGATGCCGAGCGCGGCGATATCGAGGCCGCCGATGCCGCGGCCCATCGTGTGCGGAATGTGCCAGGCCATGCAGTGGTAGCTGAAGTCGGCGAGCGGATGGCCGAGGGTCGAGAGTTCCCAGTCGAGCACGGCGAGCACGCGCGGTTCGCGCGGGTGGAAGATCAGGTTGTCGAGCCTGAAGTCGCCGTGCACGATCGCCGTCTGCGCTTCGTCGCGAGCGCCGCTCGGGATGTGCGCCGGCAGCCACTGCATCAGGCTGTCCATCGCTTCGATCGGCTCGGTGACCGACGCCGCGTACTGCTTGCTCCAGCGCCCGATCTGGCGCTCGAAGTAGTTGCCCGGTTTGCCGTAGTCGGCGAGGCCCGCGCCTTCGATGTCGACCCTGTGCAGGAGCGCGATGACGCGGTTCATCTCGTCGTAGATCGCGGCGCGCTCGGCGTTTGCCATGCCGGGCAGCGACTGGTCCCACAGCACGCGACCTTCGACGTACTCCATGACGTAGAACGCGCGGCCGATGACGGATTCGTCGGTGCACAGCAGGTGCATTCTCGCGACCGGAACGCCGGTCGCGGCGAGCGCGCGCATGACGCGAAACTCGCGCTCGATCGCGTGCGCCGACGCCAGCAGCTTCGCCGCCGGGCCCGGCTTGGCGCGCATCACGTACGAATGACCGGGCGTGACGAGCTTGAAGGTCGGGTTCGACTGTCCGCCCTTGAACTGCAGGACGCTCGAGGGCCCCGCGAAGCCGGGCAGGTGCGCTGCAAGGTAGCGTTCGAGCGCGGCCACGTCGAACGCATGGCGCGCGGCGACGGGTTTGGTGCCGGTGAAGTCGTCCATGCGTCGCCGCCGGATCAAGCCGCGCCGCGGCCGTGCGGGCGACGCGGCTTCAGCGTTCGGCGATCGCGAGCAGCTTCTCCTTCGACAGCACGACGAGCCGCGTCGGCTCGATGCGCACCGCGCCGTCGCGCTCGAAGCCTTTCAGCTCCTGGTTCACGCGTTGGCGCGACGCGCCGAGCAGTTGCGCCAGGTCCTCCTGCGCGAGCTGCAGGCCGATGCGGATCTCCTCGCCTTCGGCCACGCCGTAGCTGCGCGCGAGCAGCAGGATCTGCTTGGCCAGCCGCGCCGCGAGCGGCAGCGTGTTGAGATCTTCGACGACGTCGAACATCAGCCGCAGCCGGCGGCAGTTCAGCCGCAGCAGCGCCTCGTAGAGTTCGACGTGGCGGCCGAGGATGTCCAGGAAGTCGGGCTTGCGAACGATGAGCAAGGTGGTTGCGCCATGCGCGTTCGCGTCGTGCGTTCGCGGCAGGCCGTCGAACAGCGAGATGTCGCCGAACCAGACGCCGGGCTCGACGTAGGTCAGCGTGACCTGCTTGCCCGACAGCGACACCGAACTCACGCGCACCGAGCCGCTGGCGACGCCGCACCACTCGTCGGGCGGCGCACCGCGCGCCGTCAAGAGCGTGCCGTCGGCGACCCGGCGCACGCTGGCGCGGGAGAGGATCGCTTCGCGCAGCGGCGGCGAGAGCTTGGAGAACCACGAGCCGGCCTCGATGTTGGAACGCTCTTTGATTGTAAGAACCGGGGCGGTCATGGCTTGTCCCTGACGCGACAGCGCGGGCGCCCCGGCGCGAATGTCCGAGCGCACGCCGCCGTCAGCGAAAGCGCGGTGCGCGCTTGTCGACGAAGGCCTGCAGGCCCTCGCCGCCGTTCGGGTGGAAGAGCGTCTGCAGCATCTGGTCGCGCTCGAGCGTCAGATGCTTCGATAGCGATTGCTGCGGCGCCTGGTTGACGAGGTCCTTGCCGGCGGCGAGCGCGTTCGGCGCCATCGCCGCCAGCCGCTCGGCGAGCGCACAGGCGGCGGCGTGTGCGCGGCCGCTTTCGGTCACCTGCGCGACGAGGCCGTGCGCCTCGAGCTGGCGCGTGGAAAACGGCTCGGCGAGCCAGACCGCCTGCAGCGCGAGCGGGCGCGGCAGCAGCCGTGCGAGGTGCCAGCTGCCGCCGCCGTCGGGCGTGAGGCCGAGGCGGGCGTGCGACATCATGAAGCGCGCGTCCTCGGCGGCGACGAGCAGATCGCAGGCGAGCGCGATCGAGAAGCCGCCGCCGGCCGCCGCGCCTTCGACCGCCGCGATGACCGGCTTCGGGCAGGCGCGCAGCGCCTCGATGAACTCGTGAAAGCGCTCGAGCATCTGCATCTGCACCGCGGGGTCGGCCGCGCGCCGCTCGCGCAGGCCGCCGATGTTGCCGCCGGCGCAGAAGTGCCCGCCGTCGCCCTGCAGCACGATGCAGCGAACCTCGGCGTCCGACTCGGCGACGGCGAGCGCCTCGATGCCGGCGGCAAAGAGCTGCTCGGACAATGTGTTGCGCGTCGCCGGGTCGCTCATCGTCAGCACCAGCGTGCTGCCGACCCGCTCGCTTCGCATTTCTGACGGCATTCGTCACCCCTCTTGTATCGCGCCGACAACGCCGTGGTGCGCGGATTGTGGCATGTGTCTCACTGTGCGGAGATGGGCGGCCGACGGCCCCCAATTCCGGCGCTGTGAAGTTGTAACACCATGCTAGAGTGGCCGCGCCCTGATCCCGGAGCACCGCCCGCGCATGCCCAGACGAACGTTCGCACCTGTCCTCGCAGCGCTTCTCGCGCTCGCGGCGATGCAGGCCATGGCGAGCGGTTTCGGCCGCATGACGAACGCCACCGTGCTCGGCCAGCGGCTCGACTTCAGCGTGCCGCTGCGGCTCGACGCCGGCCAGAGCGTTGCGCCGGAATGCGTGACGGCCGAGGTGCTGGCGGGCGACTTGCGGGTCACGCCGTCGGCGGTCCAGGTCGCGGTCGTCCCCGGGCGCGAAACGGGCGAGCGGCTGGTCCGCGTCGTCACCGATTCGACGATCGACGAGCCGGTCGTCACCGTCACGCTGCAGGTCGGCTGCACGAGCCCGATGACGCGCAAGTTCGTCGCCTTCGTCGATCCGCCGATGGTCGCGCCCGCGCAAGCGCCGCGTGACGCGACCCTGGCAGCCGCTTTGCCCAACGCAGCGCCTGCGCCGAAGACGGTTGC
The DNA here is from genome assembly GCA_039807955.1 of Ideonella sp. Classification (GTDB taxonomy): domain Bacteria; phylum Pseudomonadota; class Gammaproteobacteria; order Burkholderiales; family Burkholderiaceae_C; genus CAIKUF01. The sequence goes on from JBDHSE010000139.1 coordinate 5,944, forward strand.
GCGCAGCGAAACGGCGAACGGCGCCACGGAGACGGCTGCTGTTTCACCCGCGGCTGTGAGCCAGGCGCGTGCGCCTTCCGCAGCGCGCAGCGCCAAGCCGAAGAAGCGCAGCAGCGGTGCGTCCGCCGCGGTCGCGGCGCGGCCCTCGGCGCGCAACAGCAGCGCGAAGCCTTCGCCGGTTGCATCGGCCAGGCCGCGCAAACCGACGACCGCGACGCGGGTCGCCGCGGCCGCGCCTGCCGCCAAGGGCCCGCGGCTGCAGCTCGACGCTGCGCCGCTCGACGTGACGATTGCGCAAGCCAACATGCGCCTCGCCGACAGCCTGCCGCCGCTGTTGCCGGTGGCCGCCGCCGCGGCACAGGACGCGGCGTCGGCCGCCGCGGCCGAGATCGCCGCGCAGCGCGAACGCCTCGTCGCACTCGAAGCGTCGCTTGCCAAGCTGCGCGCCGAGGCGCAGGCGACGCAGGCGAGCCTGGGCCAGTTGAGGGCGCAGTTGCAGGAATCGCAAGCGCAGCGCTACGCCAACCCGGTCGTCTATGCGCTGCTCGCGATTTGCGTGCTGCTCGGCGCTGCGGTCGCGCTGCTGTGGCGCTCGCGCGCCGCCGAACGCCGCAAGGCGGCGCAATGGTGGGCGCCGGCGACGATTGCCGGTACCGCGGCGGCGACGGCGGACGCTGCTGCCGACGCCCGGCCCGCGCCGGGGCCGGTGGCGGTGCCGCCCGAGCAGTGGGACGCGCCCGATTCGACGCACGGCGAGACGACGGCGAGCCCGCGCCTGATCGAAGCGGCGGCGGCGCCGGCTGCGGACGAACGCGAGGTGTCGGTCGACGAGCTGATCGACCTCGAGCAGCAGGCCGACTTCTTCGCCGTCCTCGGCCAGGACGACGCCGCGATCGAGCTGCTGATGGGCCATCTGCGCGGCAGCGGCGGCGCCAGCCCGCTGCCGTACCTGAAGCTGCTCGAGATCTATCGTCGGCTCGGCGATCGCGAGGCGTACGAGCGCACCCGCGACCGCTTCAACCGCCGCTTCAACGCCTACGCGCCGGACTGGGACAGCGACCTGCAAAAGGGCCGGCCGCTGGAGGACTACGAGCCGGTCGTCGCCAAGCTGCAGTCGCTGTGGGCGTCGCCGGGGCTCGCGATGCGCGCGCTCGAGGGCTCGCTGCTGCGGCGCGACGCGGCGGCGCCGACTTTCGATCTGCCGGCGTACCGCGAACTGCTGCTGCTCTACTCCGTCGCGCGCGACCTGTCGGAAGCCCAAGCGCGACCCGCCGATGTCGATGTGCTGCTGCCGTTCGACGCCGAGGATTCGGCCTCCGCCACGCTCACCCGGCTGCACCCGACGCGGCCGATACCGATCGCGGCCGACGCCTACACGACGCAGGTCGACGTCGACATCACGAGCCTGGATGCCGGCCCTTCGGCGCTGGACGACCGGCCGTCGCGCCACACGAGCGACTTCGGCACGACGTCGGGCGACGTCCGCGTGCCGATCGAGCGTTTCGCCGCTTCGCGCTGAGCTTGCGGCGTCATACCGGTTCGCGTTCAACCGTC
>JBDHSE010000140.1:0-7483 GCA_039807955.1 Ideonella sp.
TAGCCGGTCGCGATCATTTCGTAGAGGTAGGTCGCGAGCACCTCGACGCGCCCCGGCGTGCCGAGCACGCGCGGCACGGCGTACGACGCGAGGCTGCGCACGATGCCGAGCACGAAGGCGGCGAGGATGGCAGGACGCAGCACCGGCAGCGTCACGCGCAGCAGCGTGCGCCAGGTGCCGGCGCCGAAGACGCGCGACGACTCCTCGAGCGAGACGTCGAACGACGCCATCGCGGGGGCAATGATGAGATACGCGATCGGCATGTTCAAGACCCCCTCGACGAGGATCATGCCGTGCAGCGAGTAGATGTCGATCGGCGCGTCGGACAGGCCGAATGCGTCGATCAGCGCGACGTTGACGAGGCCGTTGGAAGGGTTCAGCAGCAACCCCCAGGCAACCGAGAACAGCAGGTGCGGGATCATCATCGGCACGATCGCGAGGACGCCGAACAGGAACTTGAACGGGATGTCGGTGCGCGTGTTCAGGTAGGCGAAGACGAGGGCAAGGCCGGTCGCGACGATCGTCGATCCGATGACGAAGACGACCGTGTTGAAGATGACCCCCAGCAGCGCCGGGTCGGTGTACGCCGCGACGTACTTCGCCGTCGTGAACTGGCCGAAGGCGTTCAGCCCCTGCGAGAAGCTGCCGAACGCGAGCATCGCGACCGGCGCCACCGTCAGCAGGCCGACGATCGCGATCAGCGGGTAGGTCAGCGCCGGGCGCGACGGGTTCATTCGGCGCGCATGCGGCTAGCGCGAGACGAGCAGGCAGTGCGCCGGATCGACGCCGAAGCTCACGGCGTCGCCGGCGTGGATCTCGGCATCGGGTTCGACGCGAGCGAGCAGCAGCAGCCCGGCAGCGCGGATCTCGACTTCGTAGACCTCGCCGACGAAGGCGATCGACTCGACGACGCCGCCGACCGTGTTGTTGACGCCCGCCGCGGCCGAGCCCGCATCGACGCGCATGAACTCGGGGCGGATGCACAGCGTCGCCTTGCTGCCCGCTGCGAGATCGCGTAGCTGGCAGGCGAACGCACCGAGCGCGGTGTCGACGACGGTGTGCCCGCCTTCGACGCCGCGCACCTTGGCGTCGATCAGGTTCGCGCGGCCGATGAAGTCGGCGACGAAGCGGTGGTCGGCCTGGAAGTAGATCTTCTGCGGCGTGCCGATCTCGACGATCGCGCCGGCCCGCATCACGGCGATCGCATCCGACAGCGCGAGCGCCTCGACGCGGTCGTGCGTCACATACACCGCCGTGATGCCGAGCTGGCCGAGGAAGGTCTTCAATTCCTTGCGCGTCTCCTCGCGCAGCTTGGCGTCGAGGTTGGAGAGCGGTTCGTCGAACAGGATCACCTTCGGCTCGGCGACGAGCGCGCGGGCGAGCGCGACGCGCTGCTGCTGGCCGCCCGACAGCCGCGTCGCGGATCGCTTGTCGAGCCCCTCGAGCTGGACGAAACGCAGCGCGGCGGCGACCTTGGCGTCGATCTCGCGCCGCGCCAGACCGCGGATCTGCAGCGGGTAGGCAACGTTGTCGAACACGCTCATGTGCGGCCAGATCGCGTACGTCTGGAACACCATGCCGAGGCCGCGCTTCTCGGGCGGGACGTTGATGCCGCGCGCCGCGGACCAGACGATCTCGCCGCCGATGCTGATCTCGCCGCTGTCGGGCGTCTCGAGGCCGACGATGCAGCGCAGCAGCGTCGTCTTGCCGCAGCCGCTCGGGCCAAGCAGCGTGAAGATGCGGTTCGCCGGGATCGTCAGGTCGATGCGGTCGAGCGCGCGGACTTCCTTGCCTTCAGCGACGTAGCTCTTGCCGACGCCGTCGATGCGGATCTCCATCGCCCGCTCAGGCGGCGAAGATGCGCTTGAACTCGGCGCCCCACTTCTCGATCTCGTCGTTCGGCAGGTCGCGGATCGCGACGACCTTCGCCGCGTCGATACCGGCTATCGGCGGGAATACACCGGGCGCGAGGACGTACTCGCCGACGTCCTTGGCGAGCAGCGCCATCGCCGGCTTCGCAAGCCAGAAGTCCATGAACGCGCGCGCCGCCGCGGGGTGCGGCGCCTTGGCCGTGATCGCGATCGCGCGCGGCGTGCCCAAGAGCGGCTGCCCGCTGCGCGGCGCCCAGTCGAGCGGGGCGGGCGCTTTCGTGACGATGTACTTCGGCATCGAGATGCCGATCGGCTTCTCGCCGCTTTCGATCGGCGCCGGCGTCGGCCCGAACGAGGCGACGAACATCGGCTTGTTCGCGGCGAGCGCCTTGACGAAATTCGTCCAGTCGCCTTCGGACTTGAAGACCTTCTCCTTCAGGCCGACGAGCCACGAGATCGTCGACGAGTGGTTCGCAGGATTGGCCATCACTATTCTGTTCTTCCACTTCGGGTCGGCCAGGTCCTCGTAGCGCGCCGGCGCGTCGGCCGGCTTGACGATGGTTTTGTTGAAGAGATACGAGACGTACTCGATGCCGAACAGCTGGATGCTGTCGTCGGGCCGCGACCAGTCCGGATAGCTGGCCGCGGCGGGCGAGCGATACGGCGCGAGGATGCCCTTGGCCTTCAGCAGCTCGAGCACCGGCAGCGGCGCCTGCACGACGTCGGCGAGCAGCTTGCCGGCGTCGGCCTCGGTCGTCACGGTCGAGACGAACTTCGAGCTCGAGATCCGCGTGTAGACGCCCTTGACGCCGGTCGCCGCCTCGAACGCGTCCATGATCGGCTTGACGGCCGTGATGTTGGCGTAGAAAACCGCCTGCCCCTCGGCCTTGGCCTGCGCGTCGGCGGCGCGCGCCGCGGGCCACACACCCGCGAGCCCGGCGGCGCCGGCAAGGTTCAGGAACGCACGACGATCGATCGCTGACATGGGGGCTTCCTTCGCAGTGGTGAGTCGGCACGCGGCCGCGGTGGATGGGTTCGCCTCATAATGCGCCAAGCATCGGCCGGCGCAACGGTAGGCGAGGCGCGGCGCTTCGTCAACGGGGACAACCGCGCGGCAGCAACCGCGCGGGTGAGGAGATGCCGCGCCCGTGCGCGCGGCGAGGGTCAGGCCGCAGCCGGCGCCGCGTCGAGCAGGGCGCGCAGTTGCGCCTCGTCGAGCGTCTCCTTCGCGAGCAGCTCGCGCGCACAGCGTTCGAGCAGGTCGCGCCGTTCGACGAGGATCGCGCGGGCGCGCGCGAAGGCGTCCATCACGATCGCGCGCACCGCTTCGTCGATGCGCTGCTGCGTCTCGGGGCTCGCGACGAGGCCGTGCTGCGGCTGGGCGAGGCCGGTGGGGTCGAGCAGCGTCGGCGCGCGTTCGTCGTAGGCGAGGTAGCCGAGCTCCTCGACCATGCCGTAGCGCGTCGCCATGTCGCGCGCGATGTCGGTCGCCTTCGCGAGGTCGTCGGACGCGCCGGTCGAGAGGTGGCCGTAGACGACGTGCTCGGCGGCGCGCCCGCCGAGCAGCACCATGATCTTGTGCTCCAGCTCGTCGCGCGTCATCAGGAAGCGGTCCTCGGTCGGGCGCTGGATCGTGTAGCCGAGGGCGCCGATGCCGCGCGGGATGATCGAGATCTTGTGCACGCGGTCGGTGCCGGGCAGCGCGATCGCGACGAGCGCGTGGCCCATCTCGTGGTAGGCGGTGATCTCGCGTTCGCGCGGGTTCAGCACGCGGCTCTTCTTCTCGAGGCCGGCGACGATGCGCTCGATCGCGAGCGTGAAGTCGGCCAGCGTCACCTCGGCGGCGTCGCGCCTTGTTGCGGCGAGCGCCGCCTCGTTGCACAGGTTGGCGAGGTCGGCGCCCGAGAAGCCGGTCGTCAGCGCCGCGACCTGCTCGAGCTCGACGCCGCTTGCGAGCCGCAGCTTGCGCGCGTGCACCTGCAGGATTTCGAGCCGGCCCTTCTTGTCGGGCCGGTCGACGAGCACCTGGCGGTCGAAGCGGCCGGCGCGCAGCAGGGCGGGGTCGAGGATCTCGGGCCGGTTCGTCGCTGCCAGCAGCACGAGGCCGCCCGAACTGTCGAACCCGTCCAACTCGACGAGCAGCTGGTTCAAGGTCTGCTCGCGCTCGTCGTGGCCGCCGATCATGCCGCCGGCGCTGCGTGCGCGGCCGAGCGCGTCCAGCTCGTCGATGAAGATGATGGCCGGCGCCTGCGCGCGCGCCTGCTCGAAGAGGTCGCGCACACGCGCCGCGCCGACGCCGACGAACATCTCGACGAACTCGCTGCCCGAGATGCTGAAGAACGGCACCCCCGCCTCGCCCGCGACGGCGCGCGCGAGCAGCGTCTTGCCGGTGCCGGGCGGGCCGATCAAGAGCACCCCCTTGGGCATGCGCGCGCCGAGCCGGCTGTGGCCCTGCGGGTCCTTCAGGAAGGCGACGATCTCCTGCAGCTCGGCCTTCGCCTCCTCGACGCCGGCGACGTCGGCGAAGTGAACGCCAGTGTCGGTCTCGACGTAGGTCTTGGCGCGGCTGCGGCCGACGCCCATCAGGCCGCCGAGACCCTGCTGGTTCGCGAAGCGGCGGATCAGGAAGAACCACAGCCCGAAGAAGATCAGCGCCGGTGCGACCCATGAAGTCAGGTCGCGCAGGAAGGTGCTCTCGACGACGCGCCGGTACGGTATGTCGTACTTCGACAGTTCGGCGACGACCGCCGGATCGACGCGGTTCGTGATGATGACGGTCTTGCCGTTCTCGGGGTTCCTGAGCTTGCCGGTGAAGGTGGTGTCGCCGATCACGACCTCGCTGATCTTGTTGTCGGCGAGCGCCTTCTGGAACTCGCTGTACGGCACGACCTCGACGCTGCGCGTGCCCTGCCACAGCGTCTGCACGCTCAAGAGCGCGAGCATCGCGAGCAGCCAGTAGCCGACGTTCCAGTGGTTCCACGCGCCGAAGCGGGCGTTCGGATCGGATGGCTGGGCGGGGTTGGGTTTGGGATCGGCTGGCATCGCACACCTCTGCGCCTGGGCGCCGTTCACGATACACCTGCATGCGGCGCGGCGCGACGCATGCGCCGCATGCCCGACATGCGGCTGCGTGCGGCTCGGCGCGCACCGCACGACGCGTCGCGACCGTCGTCCGCTGCCAGAATCGCGCCCAACGTGAAGCGCCTGTTCGACCTGCCCGCCTACGCGATCAACGGCCTTGCCGTCGCCTGCGGCATCGCGCTGATCCAGTTCGTCGTCCACATGCTCGCCGGGCCGCATGCGGCCGGGTTGGCGCTCGGCGGCGCGGTCTGCGCGAGCCTGGCCGATGTGCCCAACACCGTCGCGCGCACGCGGGTCAGGGTCTCTGCCGCCGCGCTGCTGAGCATCGGGTCGTCGGCGCTCACGCTGTGGTTGATGCCGGCGCCGCTGGCGATGGGGGCCGGCGTCGCGCTGGTCGCCTTCGCCGCGATGATGGCGATGGCCTGGGGCGTGCGCGCCGGCGCCGCGGCATTCGCGCCGATCCTCGCGCTGATCTTCACGATGGCGGTGCCGCTGCAGAGCACGTCGCTCGCCGAACTCGTGCTGTGGAACACGGCAGGCGCCGCGGCCTACCTGGCCTGGTCGATCGCGAGCAGCGCGCTGCTGCAGCGGCGCTACCGCGCATTGGCGCTCGGCGAGGTGCTGGCGGCGGCGGCCGGCCTGCTGCGATCGCGCGCCGCGCTGCTCGTGTCACCGGCGGCCGACGCCGGCGACACGCGCAGCATGCAGGCGTGGATCCAGGGCGAGGTCGCGTTCGCCGACCGGCTGCAAAGCGCGCGCGACCTCGTCTTCGTCCAGCCCGGCGGCGCGCGCGCGAAGCGCGAGATCGCGATCGTGCTGCTTGCGATCGAGCTGCGCGACGTGCTGCTGACGAGCCGGCTCGACCTCGACGTGCTGGCACGCGACGACGGGGGCCGATGGCTGCTCGGCCGGATGGCGGCGGCGCTCGGCAGCATCGCCGATGCGATCGATGCCGCGGCGGCGGCGGTGCGCAGCGGCGGCGTGCCGCAGGCGCAGCCCGCGTTGAACACGGCTGCGGTGTTTGCCGATTCGCCGCTGCCTGCGCATGACGAACGGGCACGCCTGCTGCCGGCGCTCGAGAACCGCCTGCGCCAGCTCGACGCCGAGGTGCGCCGCATCCGCGCGCTGCAGCGCGGCGAAGGCGCCGGTTCGCCGCTGACCCGCAGCGAACTGCAGAGTTTCGTCTCGCCCGAAGGCTGGCCGCTCGCCGCACTGCGCGCGCAGTGGAGCGGCGGCTCGCCGGTGCTGCGCCACGCGGTGCGCGCCGGGCTTGCACTGGCGAGCGCGTTCTATATCGCGCAGTGGCTGCCGTGGGCGTCGCATCCGCAGTGGCTCGTGCTGAGCGTCGCCGTCGTGCTGCGCGGCAGCCTCGAGCAGACGCTCGCGCGGCGCAACGCGCGCATCGCCGGCACCGTCGTCGGCTGCGGCGTCGTGCTCGCGCTCTCGCCGGTGCACAGCAGCGCGGCGCTGGCGTTCGTGTTCGTCGCCGCGGTCGGCATCGCCCACGCCTTCGTGCTGCGCCGCTACTGGCTCACCGCCTGCGCGGCGAGCGTGATGGCGCTGCTGCAGGCCCACATGATGCTGCCCGAAGAGGGCTTCGCGATTCCCGAGCGCGTCGCCGACACCGTGCTCGGCGCGGCGCTCGCCTGGGCCTTCAGCTACGTGCTGCCGGCGTGGGAGCGGCGCCGGCTGCCGGGCGCGATCACACGTACGCTGAAGGAGCTGAGCGACTACGCCGCCCATTCGCTGCAATTGCACGGCGGCGACGAGGTCGCGCGGCGGCTGTCGCGCCGGCGCGCCTATGACGCGCTTGCGCTGCTCGCCGGAGCCCTGCAACGCAGCAGCGCCGAACCGCGTGCCGTGCGCCTTCCGCTGCCCGACGTCGCCGCACTGATCGACCACGGCCAGCACCTGATGGCGCAGCTGTCGATGGTGCGCATGACGCTCGTCACGCGCCGGGCCGAACTCGACGAGACAGCCGCCGCGGCACTCGCGCAGACGCAGGCGGTGCTCGCGCGCTGCCTCGCGCTGGAGGCCGACGTGCCATCGGCGACAGCCGACGCGCATGCCGTGTCGCGCCTGCCTTCGGCCCATCCGTCCGAAGACATCACGCCGTGGCTGCTGCGCCGCCTTGCGCTGCTGGCGCACGACGCCGAGCGCATCCGCGACACCGCCGCCGCGGCGCTGGCTGCGACGCGGCGCGAAACACGCTGAACGACGGTCGAGCAAGGCAGCGCGGGGATCGCCACGCATTGGCCTGGTTCACCGGCGCCGGCGAGGCGCGAGCTTGCGCTGTCTGGTTTCGAGCGCCCCCGAGGCGGCGGCCTTTAGCAGGCGCTGAAACGATGGGCAGGCCGCGTGGCTCGGCGCAGGGCAGACGGCGGCGTGGCGCAGGCCTTCGACCATGGCTTTCAACCGCTTGACCATGCGCTCGAGTTCGTCGGCCTTGGCGGCCAGCAGCGTGCGGTCGATGTCGGGCTTGCCGTCGGGCGTGAGCATCGACCGGATTTCGTCGAGCGTGAACCCGGCGG
>JBDHSE010000141.1:0-7476 GCA_039807955.1 Ideonella sp.
GCTTGCAGCCGGTGCGAAAGCGCTGCGAGGTCGCGATGTAGTGGTCGCTACCGTAGCGGATGTCGGCGATCTGCTCGGGCGTGAGCTGGCGCACGACGCGCGCCGGGCTGCCGATGATGAGCGAGCCGTCCGGGTACTCCTTGCCGGCCGGGATCACCGAGCCGGCGCCGACGATCGAGTTGCGGCCGATCTTCGCGCCGTTGAGGATCACCGCCTGCATCCCGATCAGCGTGTTGTCGCCGACGATGCAGCCGTGCAGCATCACCATGTGGCCGACCGTCACATGGTCGCCGAGCAGCGCCGGAAAGCCGGGGTCGGCGTGTACCATGCTGTTGTCCTGCACGTTGGTGCCGACGCCGAGCCGGATGTTCTCGGTGTCGCCGCGCAGCACGGTGCCGAACCAGACGCTCGATCCGGCCGCCAGCTCGACGCGGCCGATGACTTGCGCGGTGTCGGCGATCCAGGCGCTCGGGTCGATCTTCGGCGCGTCGTCGTCGATTTGATAAATGGGCATCTGGGTCCTCGATATTGAATCGGGGATTGTAAGAATGTGACCCGACGGCGCACCCAGGACAGCGCACCCTCCAGGCCCTGCACATCGGCGATCCTCGCGCTGCGGCGGCGCAGGCGCGGGCACTCGTTGCGTTGCGGGGCAGCGAATGTGAGCATCCGTAAGCGGCGCGCACAACGGCCAAAAGTCGCGGATGGTCGTTGCGGCGGCTCGCTGGCTCGCTGCCAGCGCGACCGGCGCTCGCTACACTCGCGCCCGCGATACCGTTCGTACCGCAAGGGTTTCGAGGAGCCGAAATGTTCGATTGGCTGAAAGGAAAGTCGTCCCGCCCCGCGCCACCGACGCCACCCGCTGCGGCGCGGCCGCCCGTCGCGCCGGCGCCGGCACCGGCGGTCGACCTGCCGCTCGAGCCCGCGCCGCGCGAATCCAAGGGCATCAGCTACAACCCGGACCTGATACGCCAGTACCACGAAGACCATCGCCAGTTGCTCGGCCTCTTCGGCCGCGCCAAGCAGGCGGCCGAGGCCGGCCAGTGGTCGGAGGTCGAGGCGACGCTCAACGCCTTTCGCACCGCGTTGACCGACCACCTGCTGAGCGAGAGCATCCGCCTCTACACCTACCTGAAGCAGCAGATCGCGGGCGATCAGGAAAGCATGGACATGATGAAGAGCTTCTCGTCCGAGATGAACGGCATCGGCCGCGTCGTGATGAGCTTCCTCGACGGCCAGAAGGATCTCAGCCGTTCGCCCGCCAAGCAGGGCGCCTTCCTGCCGGTGTGGTCGGAGATCGGCCGCACGCTCGGCGATCGCATCGCGCGCGAGGAGAAGACGCTCTACCCGATGTATCAGGACAGCCACTGAACATCGGCGGGCGCGCGATCGCGCCCGCGCCCGCATCTCGCATCGCCCGGCGCCGCCGGGCGACCCCCCAAGTTCGTTGGATGGACGCCGCGGCGATTGCGGCATAGCGTTCTTCGCCTGCGCCGGATGGCCGGTGCGCGAACCGAAGGAGCTGACGATGGCGACGCCTATCCGACCCAAGGTCTGTATCGACCGCCTGTTGCCGGCCGAGACCCGGCGCTTTCAATCGACCGTCCGCCGCAGCGGCACGGTGCGTGCCGTACTGGTCGCGAGCAAGATGTGGATGAACGGCAGCACGCTGCACGTGCGCTTTCTCGGCGGCAGCGCCGCGCAGCAGGCGAAGGCGCGCGAGCAGGCCGGCTGGTGGACGCAGTTCGCCAACCTGCACTTCGACTTCAACGACGCGCCGGACGCCGAGATCCGCATCGCCTTCGACCCCGGCGACGGCGCCTGGTCGTACATCGGCACTGACAACCGCAACATCCCGCTCAACCAGCCGACGATGAACCTCGGCTTCATGGACGGCGGCACGGCGGCGCACGAGTTCGGCCACGCGATCGGCCTCGGCCACGAGCATCAAAACCCGGACGGCGGCATCCAGTGGAACGAGCCGGTCGTGATCCAGAGCCTGTCGGGCCCGCCGAACAACTGGGACGAGGCGACGATCCGCCACAACGTCCTCGAGAAGTACAGCGTCGATCAGATTCGCGGCACCAAGTTCGACCCGAAGTCGATCATGCTGTACTTCTTCCCCTCGAACTGGACCTTGAACGGCATCGGCACCGAGGCCAACGACGTCCTGTCCGAACTCGATCGCGGCTTCATCGCGAGCGCCGCCGCCTACCCGAAGACGGCGCCGACGGTGACCGACGCCGTCGAACTGAAGGTCAACGCCGCGCGCCGGACCAAGGCGGCGATCGGCAAGCCGGGCGAGGAGGATCTGTTCCGCTTCACTGTCGCCGAAGGCGGCAAGTACGTGATCGACACCAAGGGCCCGACCGACATCGTGATGAAGCTGTTCGGCCCCGACAGCGAGACCAACGTGATCGCCGAGGACGACGACAGCGGCACCGGATTCAACGCCCGCATCGCCGGTGCGCTCGTTGCCGGTACCTACTACGTGCAGGTCCGGCACTACAGCCGCAGCAGCGGCGTCGGCGACTACAGCGTGCGGGTGCGCAGGGCCTGAAGCAAGGCCAACCCAACCGGCCAACCCAACCGGCGTCGCGGCCGCAGTCGCGACGCCGGGGCCGTCAGCGCTGCGCACCACCGGATGGCCGGCTGCGCGCCGCCAGATCGTCGACGCCCGCCCCGTCGAGCGAGCGCAGGAACGCGACCAGCGCCTTCTTCTCGTCGGTCGTCAGCGCTAGCGGCGCGATGCGCGCATCCTTGTCGCCGACGTCGCCGCCGCCGCGGTCGTAGAAATCGACCACTGCGTCGAGCGTCGCGAGCGACCCGTCGTGCATGTACGGCGCGGTGCGCGAAACGTTGCGCAGCGTCGGTGTCTTGAACGCATACCGGTCGGCGGGGGCGAGCGTGATCTCGAAGCGGCCGAGGTCGGGCGTCGCCGTTTCGGGGAATCCGGCCAGATTGGCGCCGTCGAGCACGGTCTGCACGCCGGGCGCGAGCGGCACGACGATCGCGCCGCCGGCCTTCGCCGACTGCCCGGCGCCGGTGACGTGGAACCCGCCGTCGGCAAAGAGGGCGCTCTTGTCGCCGACGAGGTGGCAGGCGGCGCAGCGGCCCTTGCCCGCGAAGATGCGAAAGCCGGCCTGCTCCTGCGCCGTCAGCGCATCCGTCGCGCCACCAAAGAGCCAGCGGTCGAAGCGCGAGTCGGCCGCGACCAGCGTCGCCTCGAACGCGGCGATCGCCGCGCCCAGCGTGTCCATCCCCGGCCCCGCGCCGCCGAACGCGCGCTCGAAGAGGCCGGCGTAATCGGGCAGCGAGCGGAGTCGGTGGAGCACGAATCCGATCGACGGGTTCGCCATCTCGTCGGGATGCAGCAGCGGCATCCACGCCTGCGTCGCGAGCGAGAACTCGCGCCCGTCGTGAAAGAGCAGGCCCTGCCAGGCGACGTTGAGCAGCGTCGGCGCGTTGCGTTGCAGGCTCTTGCCCTCGATCCCGACCGCCGTCTTCGACGCGTTGGACGTGAAGCCCTCCTCCGGCACGTGGCACATCGCGCACGACATCACGCCGTTGAACGACAGGCGCCGGTCGAAGAACAGCTTGCGGCCGAGCTCGACACGCGCCTCGGTGTGCACGATGCCCGCGGGCAGCGGCGGCAGGCCGAAGGCGTCGCCGCCACCGACCTGTGCCGGCGCCGGCTCGCAGCCTTGCAACGCTGCGGCGGCGATCGCGGCGAGCCACCGCGCCGCGCTGGAGCGCAGCGTCATTGCAGGCCCGCGGGCGATCTCGACACCGCCTGGCCGCGCGCCTCGAGCGCCAGGGTCTTGATGTCGTTGAAGATGACCCGCGGCTGAAGGAACGCCGCGCTGTAGATCTCGCGCACCCTGCCGCGCGCATCGAGCAGGAAGACCTTCAGCATGTGTGCGCGCATCCGCGTCGGCGCGCCGCTGGCGTCGAGATCGACCTCGACGTCCTGGCCGAAGCCGTCGAGGATCGGCGCGAGGAAGGCCGTCGAATAGGTCGTCAGGAAGAACCACGGCACGCGCTTGTCCTTCGCGTTCGCGCCGCCGTAGGCCTGCATCGCGTCGGGGGTGTCGTTGGTCGGGTCGAACGACAGGCTCACCAGCCGCACCTTGCCGCGCAGCATCGAGTCGGCCAGCACCTCGCGCTTCACGGCATCGAACGTGGCGTACGCCAGCGGGCAGCCGGTCGGATCGCTGCAGTAGGTGTAGACGAACGACAGCAGCGTGATCGCGCCGTGCGTGTAGCCCGCCAGCCGGCGCGGCAGCCAGTTGCGCTCGAGCACCCAGCCGTCGGCGCCGTCCTGGATCACCGGCAGCGCGTAGCTGCCCGGCGCGGGGGCGACGAAATCCTGCACCGGCGCCCGCACCGCCGGCTGCTCCTGCGCCGCCTGCGCCGCGCCGCACGCCGCGAGCAGCAGCGCAAGGCGCCAGTGCCGCGTCAACGCGCGGTCGCCGCGACTTGCACCGCCGCGCCCTCGGCTGCCGCCTGCGCGTTCGTCTTCGCCGTGAACTTCATGTGGTGCGCGCGGCCGAGGCCGAGCTTGGCGAAGTCGACCTCGAAGACCTGCGTCAACTCCTTGCCGTCCCAGGTGTAGCCCTTCAGCGCCTGCTCGTTGTCTTCGCCCTTCTTGTCCCAGTTGGCGAGCAACGACGACGTGATGTAGACGCGCTTGCCGTCCCAGCTCTGCGACACCATGTTGACCTGCTTGCCGGTCACCTTCGCGTAGGTCTGCTTCGGCGCCTCGGGGTTGGCGAGGTCGAAGTAGCGCGTCGTGCCGTCCATGAAGGTGTTGACCCACAGGCCCTTGCCGTCGGCGGTGATCGAGATGTCCACCGGCAGCGGGATCTTCGCCGGATCGCCGATCGTCGCCACCTCCTTCGCCTGCCATTGGCCCGTCGCGTCCTGCTTCACGAGCCACAACTTGGACGTGAGCGCGCTCGCGGTGATCGCCCAGTTGTCGCCATCGGCGAGCGACCAGCGGATCTCGAGCGGCGCGCCGGGCACGTCGAAAACCTTGACCGGCTTCATCGCCTTGAGGTCCCACATCACCATCGTGTTGCCGAAGTTCTTCATCGCGTTGGCGTCCTTGACGAGCGTGCCGAGGTCCATCATGTAGTTGGTCCAGCCGGTGAAGCTCGACGTGAGCATCGCGTTCTTCTGCGGGTTGATGCCGATGTCGTAGCCGTAGCCGTCGCCGCCGCCGATCTCCTTCATCGCGACCGGCATCGGATGCGCCGACACGAAGCCGCCCTTGTTGTTGTAGATCGCGATACCGGTCACGCCGCCGTGGTCCTTCGAATTCGACAGCCCCTGCACCATCATCCGGCCCGGTAGCGCGTAGAACGTGTGCGGGCCGACGAAGCCGGTCTTGCTCTCGAAGTTGGCGATCGTGTTGACGAGCTTGGGTTTGCTCGGGTCGGTGCCGACGTCGAAGACGAAGATCTTGTTGTCGTCCAGACGCCCGGCCCACAGGTACTTGCGGTCGTCGGTGAAGCCCATGTGGTGCGCCTCGCCGCGCCCGCCGACCGACACCGAATGAATCACGGTGCCGAAGGTCTTGCTGCCGGGGCGGACATCGACCGTCACCAGCTTATCGGAGCCGTCGCCCATGCCCTTGACGCCGAGCGTCCAGACATGGAGGAACTGCTCCTGGCCCTTGATCAGGCCGGTCATGTACGGCGAGTTGCAGGTCTCGTCGGCGCGCGCTGGAGTCAGCGCCGCAGTGCTCACAGCGATGAAGGCGACAACGGTGAGCAGGATGTGCTTTGCGTAGGCATTCATGATGGCTCCTTGGTGAAGGAGCGCAAATCCTACTCTTGCGAGCGTTCGAATGCAGGCAAGTCCGCGGCGGTGCACGGTCCCCGACGGCGACACAACCGGTGCGCGGCAAACGCACTGACCCGATACCTGCGCCGGGTCGAAGAAGCAGCGCTCCAACCCGGCCAGGATCATCTCGCGCGGTGAGGACGAGCCCGATCAGCTTCTCGGTCGCCGAGATCACCGAGTCGCCGAGCAGGCGCCGGATCCGGCCGGCGAGCAGCGGCACGGCGCCCGAGATCGCCACCGCGACGCAGAGCGCGGCGGCCCACTCGATCACCCTTCCCGGCTGGCGCGACGCGACCAGCAGCACGCTCGCCATCGCGGCCGCCCGGCCAGCAGCACCGCCAGCGCGTCGAGCACGAGCAGCAGCCGCACGAGGGCGCAGACGAAGCAGTGTTTCGCGCTACGGCGCCGGCCGGTTGGAAGGGGCGACGATCAGCGCCCGCGCATGAAGAGCGCGTCGAGTTCGCGCAGGCTGACCTGGCGCCACGTCGGGCGGCCGTGGTTGCACTGGTCGGAGCGTTCGGTGCGCTCCATGTCGCGCAACAGCGCGTTCATCTCGGCGAGCGTGAGCTGGCGGTTCGCGCGCACCGCGCCGTGGCAGGCCATCGTCGCGAGCAGCTCGTTGCGCGCGCGCTGCAGCACGCTCGTCGCGTCGTAGCGCGCCAGTTCGGCGAGCACGCCGCGCGCGAGCGCGACGCCGTCGCCGCCGGCCAGTGCCGCCGGCAGGCTGCGCACCGCGAGCCGGCCGGCTGCAAGCGGCGCGACGTCGAGGCCGAGCGCGTGCAGGTTCGCGGCCTGCGATTCGGCGGTCGCGATCTCCTGCGGCGTCGCGGCGAAGACGAGCGGGATCAACAGCACCTGCGACTCGATGCCGCTCGCGTCGATGCCGGCCTTCAAGCGCTCGTAGACGACACGCTCGTGCGCGGCGTGCATGTCGACGATGACGAGGCCGGCGTCGTTCTCGGCGAGCACGTAGACGCCGCCGAGCTGCGCGAGCGCACGGCCGAGCGGCCAGTCGCCGGGCGGCAGGTCTGCCTCGCCCGCGGCGTCCCGTTGCGGCCTTGGAGCATCCGCCGGTTCGGCGACGCGCCACGCGGCCGGCGCTTCGCGCGCGTGCAGCACGGCGAGCTGCTCGAGCGCGAGTCCGGCCTGCACCGGCGCCGGGCGCCACGCCGTCGCGGGCGGGGCCGCTGATGCCGGCGCGGCGATCGGGATCGATCCGCCGGGCGGCGCCGCCGCGTCCAGCGCGCGGGTCGGCGCGAGCGCCGCCTCGACCGCGTGGCGCAGGCCCTGGTGCACCTCGCGCGCGTTGCGAAAGCGGACCTCGATCTTCGTCGGATGCACGTTCACGTCGACGCTGTCGGGCGCGATGTCGATGCGGATCAGGTAGCTCGGCTGGCGCGCGCCGTGCAGCACGTCCTCGTACGCCGAGCGCACGCCGTGCGCGAGCAGCCGGTCGCGCACGAAGCGGCCGTTGACGTAGACGTACTGCTGGTCGGCGCGCGCGCGCGCCGCGTCGGCCGTGCCGGCCCGCCCGCTGATGCGCAGCAGGCCGAGGTCGAGGTCGACCGCGCGGCTGTGCGCGACGAAGTCTTCGCCGAGCACGTCGCGCGTGCGCTGCTGCGCGTCGCC
>JBDHSE010000142.1:0-7467 GCA_039807955.1 Ideonella sp.
CAGCACCGGCTCCGGGATGCTGTAGCGGCGCAGCATCTCGAAGCGGCGCGTGAACGCCTTGCCGACGAACAGCAGCAACACCGCGAGCGTGAAGCTGATATAGCCGTCGAGGTGGAGGTCGCTTGTCAAGTCTGCCGTCCGGTGTGCGCCAGGCTGCGCGTGCAGGCGAGGATAGCGGCTGAGCGAACGGCCTCGAATGAAGCCGCGAGGGTCGCGAGTTCAAGCCCGGGCCTTCCTGCTCGGGCGCATGAACGTGCGCCGGCCGGGCAGCCATCGGCTTGACTGCGCCAGCCGATGGCTGCCCGGCCGCCGTTCGGTCGCGTCGGGGATTCCCTGTCACGCCGCGGCGCGTTGCCCTATACATTCGGGCGAGCGCCCTGCTTGCGCGCCGCGCGGCGCGCAAGCAGGGCACAGGCCGACTTGACTTCAGGAGATTGGGTGATGATGAGAGCATTGTTCGGATTCCTCGCCGCGGTGGCGCTTTGCCTCGGCGGCCCCGCTTCGGCGCAGACGACGACCCGGCTGTCGATCGGCACCGGTGGCACCGGCGGCGTCTACTACCCGCTGGGCGGCGGCATGGCGGCGATCCTGTCCAAGCACGTTCCGGGCTGGGAAGCGACCGCCGAAGTGACCGGCGCGTCGGTCGCCAACCTGCAGCTGATCGGCCAGGGCAAGCAGGATTTCGGCTTTTCGATGTCCGATTCGGCCTACGACGCGACCCGCGGCGACGGCAAATTCAAGGGCCACCCGGTCGACGCGCGCACGCTGATGGTGCTCTACCCGAACAAGATGCACGTCGTGACCGTGCAAGGCAACGGCATCAACCAGGTGACCGACTTCAAGGGCAAGCGCATCTCCACCGGCGAGCCCAACAGCGGCACCGAGGTGATGTCGCTGCGCCTGCTCGAAGCGGCGGGCATCGCGAAGGATGTCAATCGCGAGCGGCTGTCGGTCGCCGAAGGCGTGAACGCGATGAAGGACCGCAAGATCGACGGCCTGATCTGGGTCGGCGGCGTACCCACCGCGGCGATCACCGATCTGGCCGCGACGCCGGGCATCACGATCCACCTGCTCGATCACGCCCAATATGTCGATGCAATGAACAAGAAGTGGGGGCCGCTCTACGTCAAGGGCATCATCCCGGCCGGCTCTTACAAGGGCCAGGACAAGGACGTCACCAACATCGACGTCTGGAACCTGCTCGTCGCCGACAAGAAGATGTCGGATCAGATGGCCTATACGATCGTGAAGACGCTGATGGAGCACAAGGATGACCTCGTGGCGGTGCACCGCGAGGCCAAGAACATCACGCTCGAGGCTCAGGCCAACGGGTCGCCGATCCCGATGCACCCCGGCGCGCGCAAGTACTGGGAAGAGCGCGGCGTCAAGTTCGCCAACTGAGAGCCCGAGCGTCCCTCGGTCATGCCCGTGGATGCCGATGACGTCGTCGCCGACGATCGGCTGAAGGCCGCCGAGCACTTCATCGAGGAGGAGGAAGGCGCCGCCAGCCGCTTCGGCGGCCGCCTTGACCTGCTGATCACCACCCTGCTGGTGGTGATGTCGCTGTTCCATCTGTACGCGGCGGCGGCGATCGTGCCGACGACCGTGCTGCGGCCGGTGCACGTCGGCTTCGTGCTGCTGCTGATCTACCTGATCTTCCCGGCGACGAAGAAGCTGCGCAACCGGCTGATGTGGTACGACGTGCTGCTCGGCCTGCTCGGCGTCGCGACCATCGTCTACCTGCTCGCCGGCGGCGACGATTTCTGGGACCGCAGCACCTTCCCCGACAACTGGGACGTCGCCTTCGGCATCGCCTTCGTCCTGCTCGTGCTCGAAGCCTGCCGGCGCACGACGGGCTGGATCATGCCGTTCGTCGTCATCCTGTTCGGCGCCTATGCGTTTGCCGGACCGATCCTGCCAGGCCAGTGGACGCATCGCGGCTACGACATTCCGAGCATGGTCGGCGTGATGTACATGTCGCTCGAGGGCATCTTCGGCACCGCGATCGACGTGTCGGCGACGCTGATCATCATGTTCACGATCTTCGGCGCCTTCCTGCAGCATTCGGGCGCCGGCAAGTTCTTCCTCGACTTCAGCTTCGCGCTGCTCGGCGGCAAGCGCTCCGGCGCCGGCCGTACCGTCGTGCTGTCGTCGTTCCTGCTTGGCGGGCCGTCGGGCTCGGGCGTGGCGACGACGGTCACGATCGGCACCGTCGCCTGGCCGATGCTGCGCCGCGCCAACTACGACGCCGACTCGGCCGGCGGCCTGCTCGCGGCCGGCGGGCTGGGCGCGATCATCTCGCCGCCGGTGCTCGGCGCGGCGGCCTTCCTGATCGCCGAGTTCCTGAAGATCTCGTACCTCGACGTGCTGCTGATGGCGGCGATCCCGACCTGCCTGTACTACCTGTCGCTGTTCCTGATGGTCGAGCTCGACGCCAGGAAGTTCAGCAGCGGCGCCGCGGTCGAGGCGCGCGTCGGCGCGACGGCGGCGCAACTCGCCGCGAAGTTCTGGTTCCACTTCCTGTCGCTGATCGCCATCGTCGGCTTCATGGTCTATGGCTTCTCGCCGCTGATGTCGGTGTTCTGGGCCACCGTCACCGCGTTCGTCGTCAGCTTCTTCGGCCGCGAAACGGCGATGTGGCCGCCCCAGTTGATCGCCGCGTTGAGCGACGGCTCCAAGCAGGCCCTGAACGTCGCCGCCACCTGCGCCGCCGCCGGCGTCATCGTCGGCGTCGTCGGCAAGACCGGGCTCGGCCTGAAGTTCAGCTCGATCGTCATCGACTATGCCGGCGGCAGCCTGCTGCTGACCGCGGTCTATACGGCGCTGATCGTCTGGATCATCGGCCTGGCGGTGCCGGTGACGGCCAGCTACATCATCTGTGCCGTCATCGCCGCGCCGGCGCTGACCAAGCTCGGCGTGCCGGACTACGCGGCGCACATGTTCATCTTCTACTACGCGGTCCTCTCCGAGGTCTCGCCGCCGACCGCGCTGTCGCCGTTTGCCGCCGCCGCGATCACCGGCGGCGACCCGTACAAGACGACGCTGCAGTCGTGGAAGTACACGCTGCCTGCGTTCCTGCTGCCGTTCGTGTTCGTGCTCGACCCGGCCGGCGCCGGGCTGCTGCTCAAGCCGCCGGCCGGCGTGTCGTGGTGGGACGTGGCGTGGATCGTCGTCACCGCTTCGGCCGGTATCGCCGCGCTGGCCTGCGGCGCGCAGAACTGGGCTCTCGTGCGCTGCCGCTGGTGGGAGCGCCTCGCCTTCATCGTCGCCGGGTTGCTGCTCGTCTATCCGCATGCCTGGGCCGATGGCATCGGCCTCGCGCTGATCGCGCTGGCGCTGCTGCTGCAGTGGCTGCGCCGGCCGGCCGCTGGGCTGCGCCCGGGGAGCGCCTGAAGCCCGCGGCGCGCGGCTGCGGCGCCCGCGCTACAGCTTGCGCGCGATGAGGTCCTTCATGATCTCGTTCGTGCCGCCGTAGATCTTCTGCACGCGGGCGTCGGCGTACATGCGGGCGATCGGGACTTCGTTCATGTAGCCGAAGCCGCCGAAGAACTGCAGGCATTCGTCGAGCACCTTGCACTGCTGCTCGCTGCACCACCACTTGGCCATGAAGGCGGCCTCGGCCTCGAGCCTGCCGTCGACGAGACGCTGGATGCAGTCGTTCAGGAAGCAGCGCATCACGTGCACCGCGGTCGCCGCCTCGGCGAGCTTGAAGCGCGTGTTCTGGAAGTCGAACACCGCCTGGCCGAAGGCCTTGCGCTCTTTCGTGTAGTCGAGCGTGAGTTCGAGCGCGCGCTCTGCGGCGGCGACCGCGCCGGCCGCGACCAGCGTGCGCTCGAACGGCAACTGCGTCATCAACTGGAAGAAGCCCTGGCCCTCGACCTCGCCGAGCAGGTTTGCCGCCGGCAGGCGCATGTCGTCGAAGAACAGCTCGGCGGTGTCCGACGCCTTCATCCCCATCTTGTCGAGCAGGCGGCCGACGCGAAAGCCCGGCTGCGTCTTCGCCTCGACGACGAACAGCGACACGCCGCGCGCGCCCTGGGCGGCGTCGGTCTTGGCGACGACCAGCACGAGGCTCGCGTTGTGGCCGCCGGTGATGAAGGTCTTGGCGCCGTTGATGACGTAGGCGTCGCCGTCGCGCACGGCGCGGGTGCGGATCGCCTGCAGGTCCGAGCCCGCGCCCGGCTCGGTCATCGCGATCGCGGCGAGCCATTCGCCGCTCGCGAGCCTGGGCAGCCAGCGCTGCTTCTGCGCCTCGCTGCCGCAGTCGAGCAGGTAGTGCGCGGTGATGACGTGCACCGGCGACGTGCCGGTGTTGACCTCGGCGCGCGCCAGCTCGTCCTGGATCACGAACTGGTGCGCGAGGCTCGCTCCGGCGCCGCCGTAAGCATCGGGCAGCTCGGGCAGCAGCAGGCCGAGTCCGCCGAACGCGTGCCAGGCGGCCGGGTCGCTGCGGCCCTCGCGGCGCCAGCGGTCGAGCTGCGGCACGAGTTCGGCCTCGATGAAGCGGCGCGCCTGGTCGCGCGTCATCGCGATCTCGTCGGTCATCCAGGCGTGCTGGTGCGGTGTCGGCAGCATCGAGTTTTCCTTGCACTCGATCAGCGATCGAGCCCGGCCGCCGTATCGCCCCGCCCCCTCGCCCCAACCCCCGTTGCCGCGAGAGAGGAAGAAGTTCTCCCTCTCCCGCGTGCGGGAGAGGGCGGGGTGAGGGTCTTTACGGACGTGACATCGCCGGTGCCGAGCTTCATCGCCAATCAGGCCCTCGCAAAGTCGCGGTCAGCTACCCGCCGCGGCGGGCTTGGCGGCGACCTCGTCGTCGATCGCCTTCTGCACCGCGCGATAGAACGCCTCGCGCGCCGCGCTCGCCTGCGGGTCGCGTGCGCCGCCGCCCCAGTCGGCGTTGGTCGCGATGACGAGCTTGCGCCCAGGGTCAATGAAGATGCCCTGGCCGAAGATGCCGCGCGCGGCGAACGTGCCGTCGCTGTACGTCCACCATTGGAAGCCGTAGCCGCGCCCGGGCTGGCCGATGCCGACGCGCTCGGTCGTCGCCTCGGCGAGCCAGCCGTCGGCGACGACGCTGCGGCCATCGGCGCCGCGCGCGCCGTTCAGGACAAAGACGCCAAAGCGCGCGAAGTCGCGCGCCGCGGCCTGGATGCAGCAGCCGCTGATCTCGTCGCCGCTGCGGCTGAGCAGCCACGTCGCCTGCTGCTCCATGCCGGCCGGGATCCAGATCTTCTCGGACAGGTACTGCGCGAGCGGCTGCTTGATCGCCGCCTTCAGCACGAGGCCGACGAGGTTCGTCTCGCCGGTGCTGTAGTTCCAGCGTGTCCCGGGCGGCGCCGCGCGCGGCAGCCGGCGCAGGTAGCTCACGAGCGAGTTGACGCCTTCCTCTGGCACGTGGTTGTTGAACTTCGCGACGTCGGATTCCGGGTCGGCGTAGTCCTCGTTCCACTTCACGCCCGAGGTCATCGTCAGCAGGTGGCGCAGCGACACCTGCTCGTAGGCCGAGCCCTTGAACTCGGGGATGTAGTCGCTGACCTTGTCGTCGAGGCTGCGGATGTGGCCGTCGGCGAGCGCCGCGCCGACCAGCGTCGACGTGATCGACTTCGCGACCGAGAAGCTCGTCCAGCGCCCCTGCGCGTCGAAGCCCAGGCCGTAGCGCTCGAGGCGCAGCCTGCCGTCATGCACGATCAGGAGCGCCGCGCTGCGCTGGCCCGCCATGAAGGTGTCGACGTCCACCGGCAGCGCAAGCGGCGGCCCCGGCGGCAGCGGCGACGCCGCGGCGCCGGCCGGCACGACGTGCGCCTTGGCGAGGATCGGCAGCCGGTCGAGCGCGCGAAACGCCGCGTCGCGCTGCGGCTCGCTCCAGAACAGCAGGTCGCGGTTCGTCGGCAGCGTCGCCAGCAGCCCGCGCGTCTCCTTGTCGAGACTGAACCAGCCGCTGATCCCGGCGACGACGACGGCGGCGAACAGCCCGAGGGCGATGCGTTTGAGCTTCATCGCGGCAAGCTTACACGCAGCGCGGGCGGCCCCGCTTCGAGGCCGTGACGCTGCCTTTGCAGCGGGCGCGCAGGCAGGCTCGAACGCGGCCGGCGCTGCCACCGGCCCCTGACGCCGGCCGTATGGCGGCGCCGGCGCCGATTGCGCTAAAGTAAGCATGCATTACTTTAGGAAGTTCACCATGCTCGCCAAGCTGACCAGCAAGAACCAGCTCACGCTGCCGAAGGCGGTGACGCTCGAAGTCGGCGCCGCCGAGTACTTCGAGGTCGAGGCGCGCGACGGACGCATCGTGCTGACGCCGGTTCGCATCCAGCGCGGCGACGCGGTGCGCGCGAAGCTGGCCGAGCTGAAGCTCGCCGAGGCCGATGTCGCCGACGCCGTCGCATGGGCGCGCGCCAAGCCTGCGCGCAGTGCGGCCGCGGCGAAGCCGAGCCGGCGGCGCGCGCGGTGACCGCGAAGCCCCGCACGCCTGCGGCGGTCGTGTTCACGCGGGGCGCCGCGCGCGACCGCTGGCCGGCGGTGCCGCGTGTCGTGCTCGACACCAACGTCGTGCTGTCGGCCTTGATCTTTCGCCACGGCCCGACCGCCCGCCTGCGCGGGCTGTGGCAGGCCGGCCGGGTGTCGCTGCTCGCGAGCACCGCGACCGCCGCCGAACTGGTGCGCGTGCTCGCCTATCCGAAGTTCCGGTTGTCGGCCGACGACCAGCATGAACTGCTCGCCGACTTCCTGCCGTACACGGTCGCGGTGGCGGTGCCCGCGCCGCCGCCAGCCGTACCGGCCTGCCGCGACGCGAACGACCTGCCGTTCCTGCATCTGGCCGCTGCCGGCCGCGCGCACGCACTCGTCACCGGCGACGCCGACCTGCTCGCGCTCGGCGGGCGGATGAAGGTGCGCATCTGCACCCCGACCGAGTTGCTGGCTGCGCTCGGTGAAGACGGTTGACGGCGCCGCGTGCGCCGCCGCGCTGTTCGTCGAAAGGAGCGACTTGCGCGATCAGCCGCGCCTGCGCAGGATCGCCGCGAAGTACGCCGCGAGTTCGGCGCGCGCGGCAAGCGGCAGGATGTGGCCGACGTACTGGTCGGGCCGCACGATGACGATGCAGCCGCTTGCGCGATCGATGCCGCGCAGGTCGAAGATGTCGCCCTGCTTCGCGTCGGCGCAGAAGACCTTCTCGTAGTCGGTGAGCCCCAGAAGGCCGACGTGCGGCCGCAGCAGCGCCGGCATTGCTTCGAAGGCGAGGTCGCGAAAGCCCGGCTGGAAGACGGCGCGGGTGTCGATCACGGCGTCGATGTCTTCGCCTGGCGAGGTGTGGCGGCGCAGCGGCGATTCGGTGTCGTGTTCCAGCCAGTCGCAGAGCCGCGCGACGGCGCCGCCCGCGTTGCCGGTGTCGCCCGCCGGCGCGAAGACGAAGAGGCGAAACCGCGCGTCGGCGGCTATGCAGTGGCCGAGCTGCATCGGCCGCGCGTCGGC
>JBDHSE010000143.1:0-7462 GCA_039807955.1 Ideonella sp.
TTGTCACTATTGACCTTGTGACTCGTTGGCGCAAGCAGAGAAGACTTGACAAAACAGATTTTAAGTCCGCTGTGTCTGCCAGTTTCACCACCCGGGCGGGGGCCGGGTGGATTGTCGGCGACGCGCGGGCGCTGCCCGCCGCGATCGGGCGATCAGAACTTGCGCGCCCAGGCGATGCCGAGCGAGAACTCGCGCATGCTGATCGTCTCCGACCCGGCGACCGGCGCCGGAAAGACGTTGTTGAACATCGACGAGCCGCTGACCGAGTTGCGCGCCGCGTACATGAACGCGGCGCTGATCTCGTCGGCCTTGGTCGGCGCGTAGGTGAAACCGGCGGTGTAGTGGTTCTTCACGACGCCCGGGGCGAGGATGTTGATCGTCACGTCCTGCGACTCGATCGGGTTGCCGCCGATGTTGATGCCGGCGCGCAGCGTCCACTGCTCGTTCATCGCGTAGGCGACGCCGAGCTTGAAGACGTTGATGTCGTGCCAGCCGAAGCCCGGGCCGTTGTCGGCGCCGAGCGGCGCCGGCGGGTTGGGCGCGCTCGGGTTGCCGACCGAAGCGATCTGGCTGTAGTAGATGCGGGCGTAGTCGGCCGCGATCGTCCACTTGCTGTCGGGCGTGATCGCGATGCCGAGGCCGAAGTTCATCGGGATGTCGAAGTCGCCCTGCTCGGCAAAGAGGCCGCGGTACTTGTCGAACTTGCTCATGTAGACCTTGGTCGCGAAAGTCGCGCCGAGCGCGACGGTGTCCGACACATGGCCCTGCCAGCCGATGCGCAGCCCGGCGCCCCAGGCGGTATCGGTGCCGTTGTTCGTGACGTGGCCCGGATCGCTCGTGAACGGCGGGAAGCCCGGCGCGTTGTCGAACGCCTGCATGCCGTAGCCCTTGTAGCGCTGGTAGCCGATCAGCACCGAGGCGCCGATCGAATTGCGCTCGCCGATCTTGTACGCCACGGTCGGTGCGATGATCATCTGCGACATGTTGACGCCGAGCGTGCCGCTGCCGCACAGCATGTTGGCCGGCCCGGCGCCGCAGTTGAAGTCGCCCTGCGGATAGTTGGTGTTGAGCCCGCCGTTGCCGTAGACCGAGACGCCGAGCGAAAGCTGCGGGTTGATCAGCGCGTTGTAGCCGAACTCGGGGATGAAGAAGTCGGTACTGCCGCTGTCGACCTTGCCGTTGAGCGTCGGGATGCCGGCGCCGCTGCGCTCGGCATCGCGCTCCGGGCGGAACCACGTGAGGCCGAGGTCCATCCGCGGCCCGGCCCAGACCATGCTCGCCGGGTTGTTGACGCCGCCGAAGCTGTCTTGCGCGAGCGCCGTCGAGACGCCGCCCATGCCGGAGCCCTTGATGCCGTAGCCGTGCGAGAAGTAGCCGTTGGTGGCAAACGCCGGTGCGGCTGCGGCACAGGCGGCCGCGGCGGCGGCAGCGGTTGCAAGGCGGCGTGCGCCGAACAGATAGCGAAGCGATTTCATGCGGGGTCTCCTCGATCGAGTGAATGGACTTTCGCCGGTCAACCACCGGCAAGGTCTGCGCGGCCTTGCATCGCGCGCCGCCTACCAGCGCGCGAGCAGGCGGCCGCCTGCTGCCTTGCATTCCCACTGCGTCAGCGGCCGGTCGCCGATGCGGATGCACTCGCCGCTGCCGATGTCGAACGCCCATTGGTGCTTCGGGCAAGTCAGCGTCGAGCCGTCGAGCGCGGCGGCGGGCATGTCGGTCGCCTGGTGCGGGCAGCGGCTGTCGAACACGCGCCAGCCGTTCGCGCCGCGCGTGCGGCGATGGACGAACACGGCGCGGCCGTCGCATTCGACGCGCCTTGTCTCGCCGACGCCGAAGCCCTTGGTCGCGAGCACGTCGTGCCAGACGCCTTCGGCGCCGAGCGCGGCGGGCTGGAATCCGGGCAGGCCCAGCGCGAGGATGATGTCGACCGCCCAGACGATGCGCGCGAGGCCGAGCGCCGGGAACGCCATCAGCAGCGCGTCGAGCACCTCGGCCGGCGTGCAGCCCTCGCGCAGCGCGCGCGCGAGGTACTGGCGAAAGCCGCGCTCGGTCTGGGCGTGGACCTTGGTGATGAGCGAGATCAGCGCACGCGTCTTCGGGTCGAGGTGCCTGCCGCAATCCTTCAGGAACGCGAAGTAGTGGCCCATCGCCTCGGGGCGCGCCTTCACGAGGTAGCTCAGTGCATCGCTCATGTCGTCCCAAGATCGCCAATGCCGATTCGCCGCGGCGTGCCGCCGCATCGATTAGCCCGCATCGCCGGACCGAAGTCCATTACCGCAAAGGGGTGGCTCGGCTAATCCGTTCGGGCTATGCGGTGCACGCGCCGGCTTGAGATACTGCAGCGTCCGCGATTTCGGCCGCCAGCGCATGAAGCTTTGCATCGTTTCCGACAGCCACGACCGGGCGCCGATGCTCGCCGCCGCGGTGCAGGCCGGCCAGCGCGCCGGCGCGCAGGCGGTGCTGCACTGCGGCGACCTGATCGGCGCGATGACGCTGCGTCCGCTGCTCGCGATCGGCCTGCCGGTGCACCTGGTGCACGGCAACAACCTCGGCGACGCGCAGGCGCTGTGGGGGCTGTGTCGCGAATCGGGCGGGCTCGTCACCTACCACGGCGCCGACGCCGTGCTGCAGCTCGGCGGCCGCAGGCTGTTCGCAACGCACTATCCCCACTACGCGAAAGGCATCGCCTGCACCGGCGACTACGACATCGTCTGCTGCGGCCACTTGCACGAGGCGTCGGTCGCGCAGCAGCCCAATATCAAGGGCGGCAAGACCTGGCTGCTCAACCCGGGGACGGTCGCCGCGCTCGGCGGCCCGGCGACCTGGATGCTCGCCGACCTCGAAGCGCTGCACTTCGAGGTGCGGCCGGTGCCGGACTGAACTCCGCGTCCGCTGCGCTACCCGGGTTTGCCGAGGTCCTTGCGCAGCTGCTTGCCGACGCTCAGCATGAAGCGCAGCGTGTCCTGCGCCTCGGGGTCGCGCAGCATGCTCCACAACCCGCCGAAGCCGCCGGCCGACGGCGGCGCCGATCGGCTCGCGGCGGCCGCGGCGTCGATCGACTCGAGCGTCTCCTGCACCATCGTCAGGCGCTTCTCGAGGCGCGGCAGCATCGTCGCGATGCGCTCGAGCGAGCCGCTCGTTTGCAGGCCCTCGAGCATCGCGACGACCTGCTCCGCGCCGCCACGGCTGAAGCGGTCGAGCAGAGACAGGCCGTTGGCGACGGTGGCGGTCAGCCGCCCGATCATCTCGTCGCTCAACGCATCCTCGGCCGAGCCGACGACGCGCGCGAGCTTGACGAGGCGATCGAGGTCGCCGTTGTTGACCATCTCGGCGATCGCCGGGATCGCGCGGGAAAGCCCGGCGCGGTTGACCTGATCGAGCAGCGCGAGGCCGTCGCCAGCCGCCTGCGTCAGGCGGCCGACCATCTCGTCGGTCAGCGCGTCCTCGGAGGCGCCCCAGACGCGGGCGAGCTTGGCGAGCCGGTCGAGGTCGCCGTTGTTGACGAGTTCGGTCAGCGCCGGGATCGCGCGCGCGAGCCCGGCGCGGTTGATCTGGTCGAGCAGCTCCATCGTGCTGCCGGCGGAGCCCGCGAGGCGGCCGACCATCTCGTCGCTGAGCGCGTCGCGCGCGGCGGCGATCACGCGCTCGACTTCGACGTCGACCGCGTGGGCCGAATCGGTTTGTGCGTTCATGTCGCCTCCTTCACAGCAGGCCGCGCGCCGAGACCCAGTAGAGCTTGTTGTAGGCCATCTTGAACCAGTGCACCGCCTTGGTCGGCGGCTTCGGGTCGGGCGGGTTCAGGTAGTCGAACATCGCGTAGGTCGCGCGGTCCTTGCCGGCTTCGATGAAGCAGAACACCTTGCCGTCGTAGTCACGCACCGGCGCGCCGAGCTTGACGAGCGCGGCGATGTTCTCGCCCAGCGTGTCGGCCTCGAAGTGCGCCGTCGATCCGGCCTTGCTGATCGGCAGATTGGTCGTGTCGCCGAGCACGAACACGTTGCTGCGCCCTTCCATGTTGAGCTGCTGGCGGTGGGTCGGGATCCAGCCGCCGGCGCCGAGCTTGTTCTTCTCGATCACCTCCATGCCACGGTGGGCCGGGATCGAGACGAGCAGGTCATACGGCGTCTCGCCGCCCTCCTCGCCGCGAATGACCTTCTTGGCGCCGTCGACCTCCTTCAGGTTGAAGAGCGTCTCGTAGGTGATGCCGAGGCGGTCGAACTCCGGCGCCGCCCACTTGGCGACGTTCTCGAGCGAATGGATACGGCCGATCGGGTAGGTGTAGTGCAGCTTCACCTTGTCGGCCAGGCCGCGATCCTTGAAGTAGTCGTGCAGCATGAAGGTGATCTCGAGCGGCGCCATCGGGCACTTGTGCGGCACGCCGACGGCGACGACGACGCGCCCGCCCTGGAACTCGCGCAGCGCGCGAAACATCTTCAGCGCCGTCTCCTCGGTGTAGAAGGTCTGCGAGTTCTCGGCCAGGCCGGGGATCAGCTCCGGAGCGGCGCGCGAACCGGTCGCGATCGCGAGCACGTCGTAGTCGAAGGTCTTGCCGCTCTTGGTCTTGACCTTGTTGTCGTCGAGCATGAACTCCTCGGCCGGATCGACGTGCAGCGCGATGCCGGGCTCGAGCAGCGAGGCCTGATCCTTGTACAGCTCGTCGGGCGTCACGCGGCCGAACGCGAGGTAAAGCAGCCCCGGCTGGTACATGTGCTTGTCCGACGCGGTGAGCATCGTGATGCTCACCTTGCCCGATCGCAGCTCGGGCGTCAGCCTGCGCGCCAGGTTGTTCGCGAGGATCGTGCCGCCCATGCCGCCGCCGATGATCAGGATCTTCATTGCCACTCCTTGTTCTTGAAGGCAGACACGCCGCTGCCGGGCTACTTCGTTTTCTTGACCGAGATGTGCCAGACGCCGGCCTCCTCGCGCGAGCCGAGGTACTCGTGGCCGACCTTCTTCACCCATTCGGGGACGTCGTCGGCCGAGCCCTTGTCGGTCGACAGCAGCTCGAGCTCGTCGCCGATCTCGGCCAGCTTGATCCAGCCGATCAGCTCCATCAGCGGGCCGGGGCAGAAGCTGCCGCGGGCGTCGATCACCTTCTTCTCTGCCATGTCGTGCGTCCCCGCAACGTGTTCAGAACGTGAAGACCTGCGTGCCCTTGGCGTCGTGCAGGAACTTGGTGAGGCCGAGCGCCGGCCCGAAGTACGGCGGCAGCATGTCGCTCGCGATCTCGAGCACGTCCATCGCCATCGAGCAGGGGAAGACCTTGGCGTCGCCGAGCTCGACCGCCTGCTCGATCAACGTGCGGAAGCCGGGAATCTTCTTGCCTTCCATCAGCTTGCCGAACGAGCCTTCGGCCGGCGGCACCTGGTCGCTGCCCTTGACGAAGAAGGCGAGCGAGTTCATCGACAGGAACACGCTCACCTCGTTGCCGCTGACGGCGCCGACCGAGGCGAACATGGCCGCCATCTGCAACCGCTCGCGCGTCCCGGAGACGACGACGATGTTGATCTTGTTCGTTTCCATGCGCTCTATTCCTTCGCGACGCGCCGCGGCCGGCTTGCGTGCCCGCCGTGAAGCTGGTTTTCTAGGTCGGCGCGCAAGCCCTGTCGTTGATGCGAGTCAATGCCGACGGCCGTCGATGTGATCTGCATCGTCCCCCAATTGCAGTCCATGGTCAATTGCGAATCGCCCCATGGTCTTTCGAACTGCATCGCGCCACGATCCGTCTGGCTTATGGAGGCATAGATACTTTTTGCCGGCGACGACGCGAGCCGCCTGTAGCATCGGCCGCGCGGCGCCCGACGCCGCCCGAACCACTCGAACAAGCGCACTGGAGGCTGACTCGGCGCAGGGAGGAGACGATGTTGACGAGCAATCCGTTTGCCGAGATTTCGGCTTCAGTGCCGCACGCCGCGATGCAGTGGTACGTCGTGCTGATGGTCGTGCTCGTCGTCGCCGGGACGCTCTACGACGTCGTCCACAAGGGCAGCGCGCGCTACTTCTTCGAGAACATGCGCAACGCCAGGGCCAGGGGCGCGCGCCCGCTCGGCGGCGGCGAGAAGATGTCGATCGCGGTCAAGACCCTCGCCGTCGACGTCCTCGCGTCGGGCGAGTTCTGCAACCAGCGA
Source organism: Ideonella sp. (assembly GCA_039807955.1). Taxonomy (GTDB): domain Bacteria; phylum Pseudomonadota; class Gammaproteobacteria; order Burkholderiales; family Burkholderiaceae_C; genus CAIKUF01. The sequence goes on from JBDHSE010000143.1 coordinate 6,129, forward strand.
CGCCGCGTCGCGCACCTGCTCGGCATGTACGGCTTCGTGCTGTACGTCGTGACGACCGTGCTGATGATCTTTTGCTACCCGACGCCGGCGACGCCGACGCCCGCGATCGTCGCCGCGCTGTGGTGGATCGGCGCGCTGATGATCGCCATCGGCGGTTGGTGGTTCTGGCTCTTCATCCGCGTCGATGTCGCCGCTGAGGGCGGGCGCGCGCTGCGCCTGATGCGCGCCGACCTGTTCGTGCTGTCGCTGCTGGCGAGCGCGACGCTGGCCCTCGTCTGGGGCTGGCTGCAGACGAGCGCGAGCAGCGCGGCGGGATTCTTCTTCGTGCTCTACATCGTCGCGACGACGGTGCTCTTTGCCGGCGTGCCGTGGTCGAAGTTCGCGCACATGTTCTTCAAGCCGGCGGCGGCGTACGAGAAGCGCGTCTGCGAGGCCGACGGCACGGCCGAGAACCTGCCGACGCAGTCGCGTGACGACCCCGAGCAGCGCGCGCGCCACTCGATGGAACTGCTGCGCGACGCGCCGATGAACATGGGCCTCGGCATCAAGCGCGAGGCACCGCGCCACTACTGAGCGGCACGACCGAACCGAACAAGGAACAGCCACCATGCCTACCTTCGTCTACATGACAAGGTGCGACGGATGCGGACACTGCGTCGATATCTGCCCGTCCGACATCATGCACATCGACAAGACCTACCGGCGCGCCTACAACCTCGAGCCGAGCATGTGCTGGGAGTGCTACTCGTGCGTCAAGGCCTGCCCGCAGCATGCGATCGACGTGCGCGGCTACGCCGACTTCGCGCCGCTCGGCCACAGCGTTCGCGTCCACCGCGACGAAGAGAAGGGAACGATCGCCTGGCGCATCAAGTTCCGGAACGGCACCGAGAAGAACTTCCTCTCGCCGATCACGACCAAGCCGTGGGGCAGCGCGATCCCGAAGCTCGCCGACGTGCCGGCGCCGACACAGGAGATGCGCGATAGCCATCTTCTGTACAACGAACCGAAGTACATCCGCATGGACGACGGCGGCCTGCATACGCTCGCCTCGGCCGGGCTCAGGATGAAGAAAGGGGTGTACTACTGATGGCTTACGAAACGATCGTCGAAGACGGCATCGACATCCTCGTCGTCGGCGCCGGCCTGGGCGGCACCGGCGCGGCGTGGGAGGCGCGGTTCTGGGGGCAGAACAAGAAGATCGTGATCGCCGAGAAGGCGAACATCGACCGCTCGGGCGCCGTCGCGCAGGGCCTGTATGCGATCAACTGCTACATGGGAACGCGCTGGGGCGAGAACAAGCCCGAGGACCACGTGCGCTACGCCCGCATCGACCT
>JBDHSE010000144.1:0-7447 GCA_039807955.1 Ideonella sp.
TCGTGTTGCCGATGCACTCGAAGCTGTAGTCCGCGCCGCCGTCGGTGAGCTGGACGATCGCATCGACGACGTTCTCCACATTCTTCGGATTGACGAAGTGCGTCATGCCGAACTTGCGCGCCATCGCCTCGCGCGCCGGGTTCAGGTCGACGCCGATGATCTTGTCGGCGCCGACCATCTTCGCGCCCTGGATCACGTTCAGCCCGATGCCGCCGAGGCCGAAGACGACGACGTTCGCGCCGGCTTCGACCTTCGCAGTGAACAGCACCGCGCCGACGCCGGTCGTCACGCCGCAGCCGATGTAGCAGACCTTGTCGAACGGCGCGTCGGGGCGAATCTTCGCAACCGCGATCTCGGGCACGACGATGTGATTCGCGAAGGTCGAGGTGCCCATGTAGTGCAGGATCGGCTTGCCCGCGATCGAGAAGCGGCTCGTCGCGTCCGGCATCAGCCCCTTGCCCTGCGTGCCGCGGATCAACTGGCACAGGTTCGTCCGGCGCGACAGGCAGAACTTGCACTGCCGGCACTCGGGCGTGTAGAGCGGGATGACGTGGTCGTCGCGCGCGACGCTCGTCACGCCGGCGCCGACTTCGAGCACGACGCCGGCGCCCTCGTGGCCGAGGATCGCCGGGAAGAGGCCCTCCGGGTCGGCGCCCGAGAGGGTGAACTGGTCGGTGTGGCAGATGCCGGTCGCCTTCACCTCGATCAGCACCTCGCCCGCCTTCGGGCCCTCGAGATCGACGGTTTCGATGGAAAGCGGGGCGCCTGCTTTCCAGGCGACGGCGGCACGGGTCTTCATGCGGTCCTCCGGTTCAGGGTTCGGATTCGGCCAATGTTGCCGCAAGTTCATCGCTGCGGCCAGGCAGCGCCGGCATGGCAACGCTGCGCACCCGGGAGGACAAGCAGTCGAACGCGGCTGCGACACTTCGCCGCCGGCCGGCCGTCTCATTCATAGTGCGTCCACATCCGCAGGACGCGGACTGTTTTCTGCCTTGCGAACACCTCGTAGACCAGGCGATTGTGAATGTTGATGCGCCGCGAGTAGGCACCCGCCAGATCGCCGACCAGCTTCTCGAACGGAGGGGGATTCTGCAGCGGGTCGGCCCGAAGAACGGCAAGCAGCGCTTCGGCCTTCGGTTTGAGTCCGGCCGCCTTCAGCTTCTTCGCGTCCTTGACCGCCTGTTTCGAGTAGACGATCGTCCAACTCACCAGCGCAGTTCCTTCGCGCTCGACGCGAGCGGCTCCGCCATGGCGTCACGAATGGACTTGCGCATGCCCGGGATCGAAAGCAGATGCATCGTCTCCTGGATCGCCTTCCAGTCCTCCTCGGCGATGAGCACGGCCGACCTGCGCTTGCCGGCGATGAGAACGGGTTCATGCGACTCGGCTGCCTGGTCGATGAGGCGGTAGAGATTCGCGCGCGCTTCGCTCGCGGTGAGAACGGTCATGATCGACTCCACAGTATTGCCGGGATCGTACGTTAAAGCGTACGGCGCCGCAAGTGTGAGGGCTTGCAGCGCCGCCGCGAAGCAGCCGTCGGCCTGGCCGTTGCCTCGTCCTGCACTCGAAAGCGAATGTCGAGGCCGCCGCGAGCCGCATTCGAGACTCCACGCCGTCTCGTCCGCAGGCGTCGCCCGCTTCAGCTCAGCCCCGCCACCGGCAGCGCCGCGCCATGCACCGCGCGCGCCGCGTCCGAGCAGAGGAAGACGATGACGTCGGCGAGCGCCGCCGGCGCGACCCAGCGCGCCGGGTCGGTGTCGGGCATCGCGGCGCGGTTCTCGGGGGTGTCGATGATCGTCGGCAGCACGCAGTTGACGTTGATATTGCGTTCGCGCAGCTCGGCCGACATCGCTTCGGTGAGGCGGATCGCGGCGCTCTTGGCCGCGGTGTAGGCGCCCATCTGCGCGAGGCCACGCCCCGCCGACGCGGCGCCGACGGTGACGATCTTTCCTGCGCCCTGCGCCAGCATGCGCGGCACGACGGCGCGCGCGACGTTGCGCAGCGTGCGGGTGTTGATGTCGAACAGGAAGTTCCAGTTCGCATCCGACGTCTCGTGCACCGCCTCGCCCATCCGGAAACCGCCGGCGAGGTGGCACAGCGCGTCGATGCGGCCGTTGCGTTGCACGGCGCGATCGACGGCGGCGTGAACCTCGCCATCGTCGAGCAGGTCCGCGGCGAGCAGTAGCGTGGCATCGGCCGGCGCGCTGCCGAACGCCGCTTCGAGCGCCGCCCGGTCGCGATCGACGAGCGCGAGATGCGCCCCCTGCGCCGCGAACGCCGCCGCGACCGCCCGCCCGAGGTGGCCCGCCGCGCCGGTCACCATCACGCATCGTTGCACCATGATGCTTCCTCCCGACCTTGGGCTTCGATCGTAACCAGAGATCGCAGGCTTGCGCCGGGCGCGGCCATTGCGCGGTTCGGTGCGTCCCGCAGCGAATCCCGAAGCGGGCAACAATCGGGCGCCGACACTGCCGCAGCGCTGGATTGAACACGCCGCCGACCCGCTACACGACGACCGCGATCGTCCTGCACTGGCTGCTCGCGGCGATGATCTTCATGAGCCTGCTGGTCGGCAACTTCCTGAGCGGCCTGCCCGTCTCGCCGCTGCACCTGAGGCTTGCGAACTGGCACAAGTGGGCGGGGGTCACGATCCTCGCGCTGTCGCTGCTGCGCCTCGCCTGGCGCCTCACGCACCGCCCGCCGCCGGATGTGCCCATGGCGCGCTGGCAGCAGCGCGCGGCGCACGCGACGCACTGGGCGATGTACCTGCTCTTCATCGCCGTGCCGCTCGCCGGCTGGGCCTACAGCTCGGCGAGCGGCTTTCCGGTCGTCTGGTTCGGCGTCCTTCCGCTGCCCGACTTCGTCGCCGCCGACAAGGCGCTTGCCGAATCGCTCGCGCCGCTGCACACGCTGCTCGCCTACCTGCTTGCCGCGCTCATCGCCGTCCACGTCGCGGCAGCGGTCAAGCACCATGTCGTCGATCGCGACGGGCTGCTCGCCCGCATGAGCCTCGGCGGCCGAAGACGATGAAGCTCGCCGGCATCCTGCTCTGTGCCGCGCTGTGCGCCGCGCTGCCGCCGGCGCAGGCGCAGCAACGCCTGCTCGCCGACCGCAGCGAGATCGCGTTCACGAGCCGGCAGATGGGCGTGCCGGTCAGCGGGCACTTCAGCCGCTTCGACGCCGACATCGCGTTCGACCCGCACCGCGCAGAAGCGGCACGGATCCGCATCGGCATCGACATGACGAGCGTCACGCTCGCCAGCACCGACGCCGAGGCCGAACTCGCGCAGCCCGGCTGGTTCGACAGCAAGCGCAGGCCGCGCGCGCAGTTCGTCTCGAGCGCGGTCAAGACGCTCGGCGGCGGGCGCTTCGAGGTCGCCGGCAGGCTCACGATCAAGAACGCGACGCGCGAGATCGTCGTCCCCGTCGCGCTCGCCGCCGCCGGCGGCGACACGGCCGCGACCGGCAGCTTCACGCTGAAACGGCTCGACTTCAGGATCGGCGACGGCGAGTGGGGCGACACCTCGCTCGTCGCCGACGAGGTGCAGGTGCGCTTTCACCTGCTGCTCTCGGGCGTCGCCGCGCCATGAAGCCGCGCATCCGCGGCGCGGCCGCCGGGCTCGCGATGGCACTTGCCGCCGCCGCACACGCCGCGCCGTACGCGGTCGACGCGACCCACAGCTACGTCTACTTCGAGCTGCCGGCGTCGGCGCTGTCGACCCAGCGCGGGCGCTTCGACCGCACCCAGGGCAGTGTCGAGTTCGACCGCCTCGGGCGCAGCGCGAGCGCCGAAGTCCGCATCGACACGCGCTCGATCAGCACCGGCGCCGCCGCGCTCGATGCCCGGCTGTGTGCCGCCACGGTGCTCGATTGCGAGGCGCACCCGCAGGCCGTGTTTCGCGCCGCGAACTTCAGTTTCGACGACAGCGGCCTGCCGACGCAGGCAGCCGGCAGCCTGACGCTGCGCGGCAGGACGGCGCCGCTCGCGCTGAAGGCGCTGCGCTTCAACTGCTATCCGAACCTGCTGCTGCTGCGCGAGGTCTGTGGCGGCGACTTCGAGGCGACGATCGCACCGGCTGCGTTCGGCATCGCGACCGGCGGCGCAACCGGCGTTCCCGATCGCGTGCGTCTCGTCATCCAGGTCGAGGCGATCAAGCAATGACGGCTGCTGCCCGCGCCGCCGCGCTGTGCGCGCTGCTCGCCTGCGGCGCCGCGGCGGCAGCGCCGGTCGTCTACACGCTGGAACCCGAACACAGCTTCGTGCAGTTCGAGCTGCTGCACTTCGGCACCTCGACGCTGCGCGGGCGCTTCGGCCCGATCGCCGGCGAGGTGGCGCTCGACCTCGAGGCACGCGCCGGCAGCGCGCGCATCGCGATCGACACCGCCGGCGTCTCGACCGGCCTGCGCGTGTTCGATGCACGCATCCGCCGGGCGGATCTGCTCGCGAGCGATGACTTCAGGCAAGCCGTCTTCAGCGCCGAGAGCTTTCGCTTCGACGCCGACCGGCTCGTCGAGGTCGGCGGCACGCTGACGCTGTGCGGCGTGACGCGGTCGCTCGTGCTGCGCGCGCTGCGCTTCGGCTGCGAAACGCAGGCGGCGCGCCGGGTCTGCGGCGGCGACTTCGAAGGCGAACTGCTGCGCAGCGATTTCGGCATCGTCTACCTCGTGCCGCTCGTCGCCGACCGCGTGCGGCTGCTCGTGCAGGTCCAGGGCCGGGCGCCGTGAGGCGGGGCGGCACCCGTCCGTCGGCACGAAATGCGGCCTGTCGCGCCGCTCGTGCAGCGCGTCGCTTGGCACTGGGTGAGGCGCGGCGGCGTCGCTAGAGTGGCGTGAACCGACAATTCCGGCCAAGTCATGGACGCCTCTTCGCCTTCTGTCAGAAGCAACCCGCCGCCGAGCCACGCCCAGCGCTTCGCGGCGTTCGCGGTGCGGGCGTTTCACGCCTACGCGAACTGGCTGGTCGGCATCAGCTGGAAGCGCTTCTTCGTGCTGTCGCTGCTGCTCTTGATCATTTCGGGCGTTCTGCAGGAAGTGCCGCCGTTCACCTGGCGCGTGTCGGAGACGGTCGAGACGCTGCCGCCGCGCCCACCCAAGCCGGCGAAACCGCCCGCACCGGACAAGCCGGTGAGCTACGACGTGACGATCGACGCCAGCGGCATCCGCATCCGCCCGGCGGGCGCCAAGGCGGCGGCGAGCGCGGCGAGCGCGGCCCATGCCGCTGTGACGGCGGGCTCGGCCGCGGGCTCGGCGGCGGCCGCCGCGGCGAGCGCAGCGGCGGCCGCCGCGGCGAGCGCGGCGAGCGCCGCCCTCGCGCGTCACCAGGGCATGCCGTCGATCTCGATCGACCTGCCGGCCGACGTCAAGTCGAGCGACGTGCGTGAGGCGGTCGAGGAAGCGCGCCGGGCGATCGAGGAGGCGGTGAACGACGCCCGCGAAGCCGCCGCCGACGCCGAGCAGGCACGCCAGGAGATCGACGACGCGCCGCGCACGCGGGTGCATCGCGTCGAGTTGGGCGAGTCGCTGCCGCCGCTCGCCTTCGCCTTCATCATCGCTTCGATGATCCTGAAGATCACGTACAAGGGCCGGCTGCAGGCCGAGGTGAAGGCGGCGCAGGCGACCGAGACGGCGGAGGCCGAATCGCTCAAGCGCCAGGTCGTCGAGGCGCGGATGGCGGCGATGCAGGCGCAGGTCGAGCCGCATTTCCTGTTCAACACGCTGGCGTCGATCGACCACCTGATCGAGACCGACCCGGCGCGCGCGAGCAAGATGCAGAAGAACCTGATCGCGCTCTTGCGCGCGAGCATGCCGACGCTGCGGGAGGCCGACACCAACCTCGGCCGCGAGCTGGCGGTGATCCGACCCTACCTCGAGATCCTGAAGGTGCGGATGGAGGAGCGGCTGCAGACCGAGATCCGTGTCAGCGACGGCCTGCTGTCGGCCGAATTCCCGCCGATGATGCTGCAGTCGCTCGTCGAGAACGCGATCAAGCACGGCCTCGAGCCGAAGGCCGAAGGCGGCACGCTCGCCGTCACCGCCGAGATCGTGCACGGCGACCTCGTTGTCAGTGTCGCCGATACCGGCCTGGGCTTCGGCAAGGCGGCGACCGCCGGCACCGGGCTCGGGCTTTCGAACATCCGCGAACGGCTGCACCTGCTCTACGGCGAGCGCGCCCGGGTCGAGGTGGCGGAGAATCCGGGCGGCGGCACGCGCGTATCGATCACCGTGCCGTATCGCTCCAAGGCCCGAACCACCGAAGCAACCGCATGAGAGCCCTGCTGCTTTCGATTGCCGCCGTCGCGCTGCTCGGCGTGGTGATGCTCGCGCTGCTGGCCTTCGCGCTGCACGGCCTCGCGCCCGACGGCCTGCACGTCGTCATCAACGACCGCGAGCTGAGCTTCGGCGAGCTGCCGCCGTTGCCCGACCTGGGCGCCGGGCTTGGCGGCCTGCTTGCGATCGTCGCGGCGGCGATCGTGATCCCGGTCGCGCTGCTGCTCGGCGTGCTGCTGCCGCTCTTGCTGCTTGCCGGCGCCTTGCTGCTGCTCGTCGGCCTCGCGCTCGGCGTCGGTGCGATCAGCATGGCGCCGCTGCTGCTGCCGCTGCTGCTCCTCGTCTGGCTGTGGCGGCGCGCGCAGCGCCGCAAGGCCGCCGCGGCGCAGGCGGCGCAACGCGCCCGCGCCGCATCGGACACGATAGACCTCTGAACCGGAGCGCCGATGACGACCGCGCTGATCGCCGACGACGAACGCCTGATGCGCGAGCAGTTGCGAACGCGGCTCGCCGAAGTCTGGCCCGAGCTGGAGATCGCCGGCGAGGCGAAGAACGGCGTCGAGGCAGTGGAACTCGCCGCGAAGCTGCACCCCGACCTCGTCTTCCTCGACATCCGCATGCCGGGCATGACGGGGGTGGACGCAGCGCGCCAGATCGCGCAACTGCCGGCCGACGCCGGCTGGTGCGGCTGCGAGATCGTCTTCATCACCGCCTACGACCAGTACGCCGTCGAGGCGTTCGAGCAGGGCGTCGTCGACTACGTCCTCAAGCCCGCCGAGCGCGAACGCCTCGCGGTCAGCGTGGAACGCATCAAGAAGCGCCTCGCGCAGCGCGCGACGGCCGGCGCGGCGCCGGCCGAACCCTCGCCTGCCGCGCTGCAGCAACTGCTGAACACGCTCGCCGCGAAGCTCGACCCCGGCGCGGCGTCGAACCGGCTGAAGTGGATCCAGGCGACGGTCGGCCAGAACATCCAGATGATTCCGGTCGAGGAGGTGCTCTTCTTCATCAGCGACGAGAAGTACACCCGGGTCCAGACGGCGACGATCGAGGCCTTGATCCGCAAGCCGATCAAGGAGCTGGTCGAGGAACTGGACATGAACCTCTTCTGGCAGATCCACCGCTCGACGCTCGTCAACACGAAGGCGATCGCCGGCGTCAGCCGCGACCTGCGCGGCCGCCA
>JBDHSE010000145.1:0-7388 GCA_039807955.1 Ideonella sp.
TCGACCTCGGAGACGCGCACCGGGCCGCGCGCCTCGAGGTCCTCGCGCAGCGTCTCGGCGGCGCGTGTCGACATGTTCTTGAAGACCTTCTCGCGCAGTTCGGGCGTCGCGCCCTTGAGCGCGATGACGAGCGACTCGGACTGGATCTCCTTCAACAGCGCCTGGATGCCCTTGTCGTCGATCCGCTCCAGATCGTCGAACGTGAACATGTTGTCCATGATGCGCTGCGCGAGGTCGTTGTCGGCGTCGCGCACGAAGTCGAGCACCGCCGTCTCGAGGCTCGCGCCCATCAGGTTGATGATCTCGGCGGCCGTCTTGACGCCGCCGAGCGAGGTCTTGCGCAGCCGCTCGCCGCCGGCCAGCACCTGCGCCATGACGTCGTTCAGGTCGCGCAGCGCCGCGGGCTGGATGCCGTCGAGCGTCGCGATGCGAACGACCGCCTCGTTGCGCTGGCGCTCGGGCATCGCCTTGAGCACCGCCGCCGACTGGTCGAAGTCGAGATGGACGAGGATCGCGGCGACGATCTGCGGATGCTCGTTGCGCAGCAGCTCGGCGACGGTCGCCGGATCCATCCACTTCAGGCTCTCGATGCCGTTCACGTCGCTGCCGTCGAGGATGCGGTCGATCAGCAGGTTGGCCTTCTCGTCGCCGAGCGCCTTGCGCAGCACCGACTTCACGTACTCGTCGTTGTCGGCGACGAGCATGCTCTGCTCGCCGGCGCGGGCGCGAAAGCGCTCGAGGACGCGGTCGACGCGCTCGCGCGGCACCGCCTTCAGGCGCGCGATCGTCTCGCCGAGCCGTTGCACGTCCTTCGGCGCGAGGTGCTTGAAGACGGCCGCCGCCTCCTCCTCGCCGAGCGACATCAGCAGGATCGCGGCGTCCTCGACGCCGCTTGCGTCATCCGCTGCCGCCTTCGCGCCCGTGTCGTTGGCCATCGCGTTCGATGCTTGCGAATGCTCAGGCCGGCTGGCCGCTCGCGACCCAGTCGCGAACGATGCCGGCGACCGCCGCCGGGTTCTGCTTCGCGAGCGCGCGCGCCTGCTCGAGGTGCTCGTTCGAGCGCGGCGCCTCGAGGACCGGCAGCGCCGCCGGGCCGCCGATCGGCAGCGGCTCGGCGTCGTTCGCGATCGCGTGCAGGCGCTGGCCCGGTGCCGCAGCGTTCATCGCGCGCAGCGCGGGCCGCACGAGGCCGAAGAAGACGAGCAGCGCGACGGCGGCGAGCGCGCCCGGCACGGCGAGCGTGCGAACGAGGTCGAGCGTCTCGGGCTGCTTCCACATCGGCAGCTCGACGTTCGTCTGCGGCTCGACGCGAAACGGTGCATTGATGACCTTGACCGAATCGCCGCGCTCGGCGTTGAAGCCGATGCTCTCCTTGACGAGCGCGGTGAGTTTGGCGATCTCTTCCGCGGTCAGCGGCTGGGTCGTCGTCTTGCCCTTGGCGTCGGTTGCGCTGCGGTTGTTGACGACGACCGCGGCGTTCAGCCGCTTGACGCTGCCGGTCGCGTTGCGCGTCACGCGCACCGTCTTGTCGACCTCGTAGTTGGTGACGCTGTCGCGCCGCGCCGTGCTGCTCGCGCCGCCGGTCTGCGCCGCCTGCAGCGGCGCAGCGGCGCCGTTGATCGGTGCCGTCGCCTGCTGCGGCGGTTGGTTCGACGCCGCGCCCGGCACGCCGGCCGGCTGCGCCGCGCTGCTCGCGCCGACTTCGCTGCTTTGCTGGCTGCGCACCGCGCGCTCGGCCTGTGGGCCCTGGTTCGGCGTGAAGAGTTCGGCGGTCGATTCGGTCTGCGAGAAGTCGAGCTCGGCAGTGACGCTTGCGCGCAGGTTGTCGCGGCCGACGATCGGTTCGAGCAGGTCGAAGATGCGCTTCGCGAAGCCCTGTTCGATCTGGTTCACGTACTGCAGCTGCTGCGCGTCGAGACCGCTAGCCGCCGCGGCGTCGCCGCCGCCGGAAAGCAGCGCGCCGGTCTGGTCGAGGACGCTGACGTTCTTCGGAGCGAGTTCGGCGACGCTCGACGCGACCAGATGGACGATGCCCGCGACCTGGCTGCGGTCGAGCGTGCGCCCCGGGTACAGCGTCAGCACGACCGACGCCGACGGCTTTTGCTGCTCGCGAAAGAAGCCGTTCTGGTTCGGCAGCGCGAGGTGCACGCGCGCCGCCTGCACCGCGGCAAGCGCGGTGATCGAGCGCGTCAGCTCGCCCTCGAGGCCGCGCTGGAAGTTCAGCCGCTCGCCGAACTGGGTCAGGCCGAAGCGCGCCGAGTCCATCAGCTCGTAGCCGACGACCGAGCCCTTGGGCAGGCCCGCCGACGCGAGCTTGAGGCGCGCGTCGTGCACCTGCGACGCCGGCACCAGGATCGCCGAGCCGCCGTCGGCGTGGCGGTACGGCACGTTCATCTGAGCGAGCTGAGCGATGATCGCGCCGCCGTCCTTGTCCGACAGGTTGGCGTAGAGCACCTTGTAGTCGCCCTGGCTCGACCACAGCGTGAGCGAGAGGACGACCGCCGCGAGCGCCGCGAGGCCAAGCCCGAGCGAGAGCTTCGAGCGCAGCGGCAGGTTGACGAGACGGGCCGTGAAGTCGGCGGCGGCGGGCGGGGCGGAAGGGTCTGGCTGGCGGACGACGGCGGTTTGCATGGAGCGGACAGTTGCGCGCGGTGCGGCCCGCGGGAAGGGGCCGGATGGCGACGATTATTCAGGCGCCCCTGCGCGCCGGATGCAGCAAACAAGCTGTCAAACCGGCGTCAGTTCACCCCGCAGTGCGGCGTGTGTCACGCCTACGATGGCGGCATCCGAAAGCTCGCCGCATGCGCCTGCCTCGACCGCGCGCTTGGCGCTGAAAGCCCGACGGAGATGCCACGATGAACGTCACCTTGAAGCCCTTCGATTTCGCGCAGGCGGTGGCCCGCGCCGGCCTCACGCCGCAGGGCGAGCCGATCGCGCGCGCCGGCGCGGTGCAGGGCGGCGGTTTCGCGCAGGCGCTCTCGCAGGCGCTCGACGCGGTCAGCGCGAGCCAGCACGACGCGGCGCGGCTGCAGCGCGAAGTCCAGCTCGACAACCCGACCGTCAGCCTCGAGGAGACGATGATCGCGATGCAGAAGGCCCAGCTCGGCTTTCAGGCGACGCTGCAGGTCAGAAACCGCCTCGTGCAGGCGTACAGCGACATCATGAACATGCAGGTCTGACGCGGCGTCAGCCGGCCGCGCCGCCCGGCGCGGCGGCGGCGCCGAACGACAGGCCGAAGACGACCGCGAAGATCGCGGTGCCGTCGCGGCTCTTCGAGTCGCCGATCTGCTGCAGCCTGTGCACCACCGCGAGCGGCGCGTTCGGCGCGAGGCCGGCTCTCTCGCGCGTGGCCGGGTCCTCGATCTCGGCGAGGAGCTTCTCGGCGATGCGGATCGCCTGTCGTTCCGAGCGGCGCAGGATCGTGACGAGGAACGCATCCTGCCAGTGGCTCTCCCCGCCGCCGCGGGCGGCGATGCGCATCGCCCGCAGCACGTCGTCGAGGATCGCCGTTCCGTGCTGCACCTCGACGACGTAGCGCGGCGCGCCGCTCGCCTCGTCGAGCAGGACGACATCGAAGCGTGCGGGGTCCTCTTCGGGCGCGCCGCGGGCGTCGGCGCCGATGCGGCGCGACCGTGCCGATTCGTCTGGCGGCGCTTGCAGCCGATAGCGCAGCCCGCCGAACGAACGTGCCAGACCCTTCGCGAGATCCAGGCACAACAGCTGCTTGGGCGCGTCGCGCAGGTCGCTGCCTTTCTCGCCATGGGCGGCATGGAAGCGGGCCGTCTCGGCGAGCAGGTCCAGGATCGCCTGCACGATCGCGGCTGGAACTGCCGAGGTCTCGGGTCCGGTCGTCATCGTCGAACCTCCTTGCGCAAAGTTGCGGGGTCGGCGCCGGGATTGTCGGCTGGCGCGGCGAGCGCGGGAAGCCTGCCCGGGCGCCGTTGCGGCTGGCGCGGCGTTCGCCCGGCAGCCGGGCGTTGGCGCCGATCTATTCGAGCCGCAGCGCGCGCCGGCGCTTCTGGGTCTGGTCGATGTGGCGCTGCAGCGTGCGTTCGGCGTCCTGCGACAGGCGCACGAACTCGCAGCCCAGGCGCACGCCGCTCGATTCGGCGTGGATCGACGTCACGTGGTGCAGCCGCAGCCCGGTCTCGAAGCGCGTCGTCGCGTCGAGCTCGAGCACGACGCGGTTGACGAGCACGCCGGGGTCGATCAGCGGCACGTCCTGCGGCAGCAGCAGCGCGCAGCCGCCGACGCTGAGGTCGAGGATGCGCAGCGCGAGCGCCATGTCGGGGATCATCGGGTGCTGCAGCCGGGCGAGCGGCGCGTCGCGCAGCAGCGGGCGCACGCGGTAGCTCTCGCGGCGCTGGAAGCGAAACAGCTCGTGCGGATAGCTGCTCGTCAGCGCGCAGCTGCGCGTGCCGTGGACGACGACGAGGTGGCCGACGTCGAACTGGATCTTGACGTTGTCGAGGTAGGCGACGACGACCGCCTCGCCGCCTTCGAGCACCGCCTGCAGCTGCGGGTCGGCGGCGTCGGCGGCGAACGAGAGCGTGCCGCGCGCGGCGTCCATCGTCCACAGCGAGGTCGTGTAGACGCTGCCGTGCGGGCCGTTCAGGTTGACGAGGACGCTCGCGTCCTGCAGCCGACGCAGCGTCGCGGCGATCTCGGCCGGCGCCGCAAGACGGAACGGTTCGAGGCCGCCGCTCGCGGCGGCGATCGCATCCAACGGCGTCGGCTGGGTGTCCATCGCCGCGCGGGGGGCAGCTTAGTGGAGCGTCTTCGGCCGCCCGGCGAGCAGGTCGTCGAGGTCCTCGAGCCAGGGCTCGGCGAGGTGGCGCAGCTCGGCGTCGTTGAGCAGGATGCGCTGCATGATGCGCGACTTGATCTTCGCCTCTTCCGGGCCGAGCTTGTGGGTGACGGCGGCGTGCTTGAGCTGCGAGATCAAGAGCGCGCACGCCCCCTCGAGCTTGACGACATGGTCCCAGTTGCCGGTGCGTGCCGCTTCGAGCATCTCGTGGCTGGCCTGCTCGATGGCTTCGTAGTAGTTCAGCAGCGCGGAATTCATGCGGGCTCCGGGGGTGGGGGTCGAGGTGGGTTCGCGGTCGATGCGCTTCATGCGGCGCGCGCCGGGTCGATCGCGAGCCACGCGCTGCGCACCGGCTCGATCAGGTCGCTGCACTCTTGCAGCGCGGCGGCGTCGTTGTGCAGGTTGGCGTGCGTCAGGCGCGCCGCGACGTAGCCGTAGAGCCGGTTCAGATCGGCGGCGATCGTGCCGCCCTTGTCGAGGTTCAGCGAGGAGCGCAGCCCCTCCTCGACGATGCGCACCGCATGGCCGATGGCCCGCCCCTTCTCGGCGATCTGCCCGGCCTGCATCGCACCGCGCGCGCGCGCCAGCGCGTCGCTCAGGGCGTCGAACAGCATCGCGACGAGCCGATGCGGCGAAGCGCTCGAGACACTGGTTTCCATGCCGACCTGGAGGTAGGCATGGGAGGCTCTGCGGGAGACTGCGTTGGCGAACATTCGGCGCTGGCTTTCGGTCGTGGCGGGTGGCTTGAATATCGGCGACGCCCTGGGTGACTTGAGCGGGCCGGCGCCGCCGGCGCGGCGGTCTTCGGGCGTTCGCGGCGTTGAATCCAGCGTGAACGACGCGTCGCGTTGCGCGCGCGTCGTGGGATCGAAGGGCTCGGCCGAAAGGCGCGCGCGCAGCGCCGGCGCGCGTCAGTTCTTGCTGCTGTAGAGGTTGCTCTTGGCGAGCAACTCCATCTGCTGCGTGACGTAGCTGCTGATGCCGCTCAGCCGGCCGAGCGTCGTGTCGAGCGCGGTGTACTGCGCGCGCAACCGCTTCTCGACTTCCGCGACGCGGCGCTCGAGGCGCTCCTGGTCGGCCTCGTTGCGTGCGATGCCCTGCTGCAGGCTGTCGGTGCGCGTCGTCAGCGTGCCTTCGGCGCCGAGCATCGCCGCGGTGAGGCTGTAGAGCTGACGGGCGATGCCGTTGTTGGCGGGCACCGCTTCGTCGGTGTTCGCGAACAGCTTCTTCAGCTCGGGCAGGTTGGCGAGGGCGGCGTCGAGCTTGCCGCCGTTCACCTTCAACGTGCCGCCGGACTGAAGCTCGAGGCCGACATCCGACAGCCGGCCGAACACGCTCGACGCGCCGGAAACCGTTCCCAGCATCGCACGCAGCTGGCGCTGGATGCCGACCGCGCTGCTGTCGCCCTGCAGCGGGCCGGCCGTCTTGCTGCTTGCGTCGTACTTGACCTGCCCGGCGATCAGCGTCGCGAGCGCGTTGTAGGTGTCGGCAAAGGTCTGCACCGCCTTCTTCAAACCTTCGTTGTCCTGCGCGACCTTCAGCTCGACCGCAGCCGGCGTGACCTGGCCGAGCGTGAGCGTGATGCCGTCGATCACGTTGGCGAGCGTGTTCGATTGCGACGTGATCGCGAGGCCGTCGATCGTCGCTGCCGCGTTGGCAGCGGCCTGGGTCTGCGTCATCGCGCCGGGGCCGGACGATGGATCGAAGGCGAATGCGCTCATGCCGCTGGTGCGAAACGCGCTCTCGGTGCCGGTCGCCGTCGAGCGCATCAGCAGCCGCGCGCCGCTGCCGTCGTTGAGTATCGTCGCCGTCACGCCGGCGTTGGCGGCGTTGATCTTGTCGCGCACCTGGGCGAGGGTGTCGGTCGCCTCTATCGCGATGTCGACCGCCGTCGCGCCGCTCTTGGGCGTGAATGTCGTCTGCCCTGGTCCCCAGCTGCCGAGCTCGATGTGCAGCGTGCCGGCCCCCGGCATCTCGTCGGCCGAAGCGAAGACACCCGAAGCGAGCGACTGCGCGGTGGCGAGCGACTGCACCTGCAGCGAGTAGTTGCCGACCGCCGCGCCGCTCTGGACGGCGATCGCGACCGCCGCGGCGTTGGAGGAGGTGCCGATGGTCTGGCCCCAGGTCTCGTTCTTGGTCAGCGCGGAGGCCGCATCGCGAAATGCCGAAGTCAGGTTCTGCAGCTTGCCGTACTCGGAGATCCGGGCCTGGATCTGCGTCGCCTTCGTCTGCAAGGCGACGATCGGCTGGCGCTCGATCGCGAGCAGCTGGTTGATGATCGAGTTGACGTCGAGGCCGCTTCCGATGCCGGGAGAGCTGATGGAGGTCATGGTGGCGCTGGGGGGTGGTCGGTGGGAAGCTGCTGCGGACCCGGGGCGGCGCAGCGCGCAACGAGGAAAACCCGATGCCGCGGGTTCATTGCTGAACCGCGTTCATCGGGTTTCGGTGCGGTGCGCTCGAACTTGAGCGCGAAGGGCTTCAGCGCTGCAACAGCGCGAGCACGCTCTGCGGCATCTGGTTCGCCTGCGCGACCATCGCCGTGCCGGCCTGCTGCAGGATCTGCGCGCGCGACAGGTTGGCC
>JBDHSE010000146.1:0-7374 GCA_039807955.1 Ideonella sp.
CACCCGTTCCAGGACTGGAGCCGCAGGCGCATCTACGACGCGCCGCGCTTTCACGAGCTGTCCGCGCTCTACGGCTACCTGTCCAAGCAGTTCACGGTGTTCGGCCAGCACGTGCACGTCGGCTGCCCCGGGCCGGACCAGGCGCTCGTCCTGATGCACGGCCTGTCGCGCTTCATTCCGCACCTGATCGCGCTCGCCGCGTCGTCGCCGTTCGTGCAGGGCAGCGACACCGGGTTTCACTCGGCACGGCTGAACTCGGTCTCGGCGTTCCCGCTGTCGGGGCGCGCGCCGTTCGTGCAGCGCTGGGAGGACTTCGAGATCTACTTCGCGAAGATGGCGCACACCGGGGTCGTGGGCAGCATGAAGGACTTCTACTGGGACATCCGCCCCAAGCCGGAGTTCGGCACGATCGAGGTGCGCGTCCTGGACACGCCGCTGACGGTCGAGAAGGCGGCGGCGCTCGCCGGGCTGATCCAGTGCCTGGCGCGCTGGCTGCGCGTCGAGCGGCCCTTCGCGCTGAGCGAGGACGACTACCTGCCCTACGCGTTCAACCGCTTCCAGGCCTGCCGCTTCGGCCTGGACGCGACCTATGTCGACCCGGCGAGCGGCGAGCACCGCGTGCTGCGCGACGACCTGCTCGCGATCTTCGACAAGCTCGAGCTGCACGCGATGGAGCTGCGCGCCGAGGACGCGATCCAGCTGCTGCGCTCCGAGATTGCCGGCACCGGCAACGACGCGACCTGGATCCGCCAGCTGCAAAGCCGCGAGCATCTGCTCGCCGAGGTGGTGCGCCAGCAGACCCGGCGCTGGCGCGGTCTGGCTCATTGAGCCTAGGCTGAACGTGCGCCCGTTGCGGATCGGGCTTTCGGCGCGGCTGATGCACAAGCCGCCGGCCGAGCTCGGCTTTCGCAACAAGACGCTGCTCTATCTGGAGCAGTCGATCGCGCACTGGATCATGTCGCACGGGGCGCTCGCGATGACGGTGCCGACGCTGTCGTACGACGCCGGCGTCGAGCGGCGCCGGATCTCGGTGCGCGAATACGCGCAGGCGCTCGACGCGCTCGTGCTGCAAGGCGGCTCCGACGTCAACCCGAGCATCTACGGCCAGCAGCCGCTGCGGCCGGAGTGGACCGGCGACATCGTGCGCGACCGCTACGAGATCGAGCTGATCGAGGGCTTCATGATGGCCGGCAAGCCGGTGCTCGGCATCTGCCGCGGCGCGCAGCTCATCAACGCGTCGTTCGGCGGCACGCTGATCCAGGACATCCCGACGCTGCGGCCGCAGGCGCGCAGGCATGTCGATCCGGTGCTCTACGACGAACTCGCGCACCGCATCCGCTTCGAGCCCGGCAGCCGCCTGGCGAGCACCTACGCCGACTACGAGAACCCGCTCGTCAACAGCATCCACCACCAGGCGGTCGACCGGCTCGGCGCCGACCTCGTCGTCGAGGCGCGCAGCGAGGAGGACGGCATCATCGAGGCGATCCGCGCGACCGGGTCGCTCTACGTCGCGGGCGTCCAGTGGCACCCCGAGTTCCACTGGCGGCGCAGCGACCGGCTCGACCCCGAGCCGCTGATGAACGCCTTCCTGCGCGCGGTGCGCGACCGCGCCGGCAACGAATGAACCCGAACCCGCTCGACTTCCTGCCGCACGGCGTGCCGCCGATGAACGTGCTGCTGATCTTCGGCGTGCTGCTCGCGTTCGGCACGCTCGGCGGCCTGCTCGCAGCGCGCGTGCGCTGGCTGCCGACGATCACCGGCTTCATGGCGCTCGGCCTCGTTGTCGGGCCGAGCGGCATCGGGCTGCTGTCGCGCGAGGCGCTCGACGGCGCGAAGGTGCTGGTCGACATCGCGCTCGGCCTCATCTTGTTCCAGCTCGGCGCGACGCTGCACCCGTGGAAGGTGCTGCGCAACCGCTCGCTGCTCGTCGCGAGCCTCGTCGAGGGCGGCGCGACGTTTTGCGTGATCCTCGGCCTGATGATCTGGATCGGCTCGCCGCCGGTCGTCGCGGTGCTCGCGGCGGCGATCGCGGTGTCGTCGTCGCCCGCGGTGCTGATGCACGTCTCGCACGAGCTGCGCGCCGCCGGGCCGACGGTCGACGCCGCCGAGGCACTCGTCGCGATGAACAACGTGCTCGCCTTCGCGCTCTTCTCGCTCGCGCTGCCGTTCGCGCTGCACGACTCGCAGGTGCCGCTCGCGACCGCGCTGCTGCTGCCGGCCTACCAGGCGTTCGGCGCGATCGCGGTGAGCGTCGCGGTCGCCTTCGTCGTCACCCGCATCGGGCTGCTGACGCGCGCCGACGAGGCGCATCTGCGCTTCGCGCTCGTCGTCGGCGCCGTGATGCTCGCGCTCGGCCTCGCGATCGCGCTGAAGGTGTCGAGCCTCTTCGCGTCGCTCACGCTCGGCATCGCCTGTCGCTGGCTGCAGGGCCGCTCGCGCCTGACGCGCGTCGAGTTCGGCGGCGGCGCCGACGTCTTCTTCGTCATCCTGTTCGTCTTCGCCGGCGCCAACCTGCACATCCACGAGGTGATCCAGTACGCGCCGGTCGCGCTCGCCTTCGTCGTCGCGCGCTCGGTCGCGAAGGCGTCGTCGATCTACGGCTGCGGCCTCGCGTTCGGCCATCCGCACCGGCAATCGATCGCGGCCGGATTGCTGCTGCTGCCGATGGCCGGCCTCGCGATCGGCCTCGTGCAGACGACCGGCTGGCTGCTGCCGGCGCTCGCCGACCAGGTCTCGGCGATCGTGCTCGCCGCCGTCGCCCTGTTCGAGACGATCGGCCCGCCGATCGCCGCCTACGCGCTGCGGCTTTCGGGCGACGCCGGGCGCGCCGCGGCCGAGCCTGACGAGGCCGGCAGCTTGTCGCAACGACACACCGACGACCGCGCCTGACGTCGGCGCGCAAGGGCCGCGCCGGCCCGGCCGGCACGCCACGGCCATGCCACAGGTGCGGATGTTGTATGGTCCGGCATGACGCGCCGCAGCAATTCGCAGCCGTCGCATTGATGCGCAGGCGGCGCCCGAAGCGGCGCGACGCCCGCCGCGACGGCACGCGCGCGCCGTGCCCGGGCGCGATGACCTCGTCGCGCGAAACCCCCTGTCGAACACCCGCCGCCCGCGCGGCAAAGAACGGAGGAACCCCTTGCCGTGAACGAAACTTTCGCCAAGCTGCTCGATGCGCTGCCCGCCTTGCTGGCGGGCTATGGGATGAACCTGCTGGCGGCCATCGCGATGCTGGGAGCCGGCGTCGTTGCCGCCGGCTGGCTGGGCCGTTTGACGACGCGCACGATGCGCCGCTCGCAGCACATCGATCCGATCTTTCCGCCGCTTGCCGGCAAGCTGGTCCGTCTCGCCGTCGTCGCCTTCACCGTGATCGCCGTCCTGAACCGCTTCGGGGTGCAGACGGCGAGTCTGATCGCCGTGCTCGGCGCCGCCGGTCTGGCGATCGGGCTGGCGCTGCAGGGAACGCTCAGCAATGTCGCCGCCGGCGTCATGATCATCGTGTTTCGGCCCTTCAAGATCGGCGACGCGGTGCGCATCGGCGGCGACGTCTACGTCATCGACGGCATTGGCCTCTTCATCTGCAAGGCGCACCTGCCCGACGGCCCGTCGGCACACATCCCGAACTCGAAGATCTGGGGCGAGACGCTCGTCAACCTGTCGGTCACCGACGGCGACATCCGCCGTATCGACGAGACCTACCGCATCGCGCACGGCGACGACATCGACGTTGCGCTCGCGATCCTGAACCGCGTCGCCGCCGACGAGCCGCGCGTGTTGCGCGAGCCGGCACCGTTGATCGCCGTCCAGGCGCTCGGCGACAGCGCGGTCGACGTCCTGTTCCGGGTCTGGACCGGCCGCGCGGACTGGTGGGACGCCAAGCTCGACCTGCTGCGCCGCTGCAAGCTCGCGCTCGAGGCCGAGGGCCTGCGCACGCCGTTCCCGCAGCGCGACGTTCGCGTGTTCGAACCGCGCGTTGTCGCGCGCCGGACTACAGCTTGACGGCGAGCACCGGCAGCGGGCTTGCCTTGACGACGCTCTCGGTCACGCTGCCGACGACGAGCCGCTCCCAGCCGCCGCGGCCGTGGCTGCCGACGACGATCAGGTCGGCGCCGAACGCGACCGCCGTCGGCACGATCAGCTCGTCGGGCTCGCCGTTGAGGACGGCTTTGTCGACCGCGATCCCTCTGGCCGCGAGCAGCTCGTGCACCCGCGCCGCCGCCTCGGCCGCCTGCGCCGCGCGCTCGGCCGAGAACGACGCCCGCACCGTCGAGACGACCGACACCGGCAGCCCGCCCTGCTCGGCGAGCTTGGCGGCGGCGACCGCCGCGGCGTCCGAGAAGCGCGAGCCGTCGGTCGCGAGCAGGATGCGCCGCTGCCACATCGCCGCGCCCTCGGGGACGACGAGCACGCTGCAGCGCGCGCTCGCGATCGCCTTCGTCGCCGTCGTGCCGACGATGCGGCGCAGCAGCCCGGGTTGGTCGCCGCGGCCGACCACGATCAGGTCGGCGCGGCGTTCGTCGGCGGTCTCGACGATCATCTCGAGCGGGTCGCGCCCGTGCAGCAGGATCGTGTCTGCCGCAATGCCCATGGCGTGTGCCTGCTTCTCGAGCCGCTCGAGCAGCGCGCGCATCTCGACGC
The DNA here is from genome assembly GCA_039807955.1 of Ideonella sp. Lineage (GTDB taxonomy): Bacteria > Pseudomonadota > Gammaproteobacteria > Burkholderiales > Burkholderiaceae_C > CAIKUF01. The sequence continues at coordinate 4,639 of JBDHSE010000146.1, forward strand.
CGCCGGTCTCGACCTGGATGTAGGCCACCTCCTCGGCGATCGGGTTGCTGATGACGACCGCCGCGATCTGCAGCGCCGCACCGCACTGCCTGGCCATCGCCAGCGCGACGCGCTCGGCGGCGGCGCTCGACGGCGTGCCGTCCGAGGCGAGCAGGATCCGCTCGAAGCGGCCGATCGGCGACAACTGGCTGTTCAAGGCGTGCGGCCTCCCGTGCGGTGGATGCGTCGGATCGGCTCGGGCCGATCACGCCAAAGCGTAGCGCATCGCGCGGCCGCGAAACAGTCGGGGCCGCGCGGTCAGGCCGACTGCGGTGTCATCGATTCGCCGCCCGCCGCCGGCGCGAGCGCCGGCAGCGCGTGCGAGGCGACGAGCCGGCGCATCGCCGAGCGCGCCCGGGCGCGGCCACAAAAGAGGATGCGGTCGCCCGGCGCGAGGGCGGTGTCGAGCGCCGGCAGCAGTTCGCGCGACTGCTCGCGCTCCAGCAGCAGCGGCACGGCGCGCTCGGGCTCGGCGCCGGCCTCGTTGCGCAGCATCAGGCGCCCGATCGTCACCAGCTCGCCGCGGCCGAGCGCCTCGCAGACGGTCGGCGCGGCGTTCGGCGCGCACTCGATCGACCATGGCTCGACGACCTCGTCGCCGATCAGCTCGCGCATCCGGGCGAGCAGCGCCGCGGCCCAGGCTTCGTCCTGGTCGCGCGCCTGGCGCAAAAAGGTCCAGAGCTGCGGGGTGCGGATCACGCGCAGCACCTCGGCGGCGACGACGTAGCCGCTGAGCGTGACGAGATCGGCCGGCGCCGCCTTGAACACCGCCGCATTGCGGCGCCGCGTCTCGCGCGCGACGACGAAGATGCGCTTGTTCAGCGCGCGCGCGGTGAGGGCGATCAAGAGATTGTCGCTGTCGAGCGTCGTGCCGGCGACGATCGCCGTCGCGTGCTCGATGTCGGCACGGCGCAGCACGGCAGCGTCGGTCGGATCGCCGCGGACGGAGTTCTTGTCGTCGCAACTGTCGTCGAGTTCGGCGGCGACGACGACGCATTCGACGTCGAGCCGCTCGAGATGGCGCCGCAGCGCGCGCGTGAACGGGCCGAAGCCGCACAGCAGCCAGCGCCCGCGCGGCAGGTTCTGCACGTCGTCGTAGGCGGTGCCGGTCTGCGTCGTCAGCGCCTCGTAGATCACGTGCAGGCTGGGCGTGCGGATCGACAGCGCGACGCGCTCGGCGAAGGTGTCGTCGGGGTTGATCAGGTGGTCGGCGCCGGAGGCCGCCATCCGCGCGTGCGACGCATGGTCGCGCACCGCGCACAGCACCGGCAGACCGGGGTTGAGCAAGCGCGCAGTCAGCGCGACCTTGATGTTGACGTGGTCGTCGCCGGTGAGGGCAACGACACCGGCGCACATCGGGTGCGTCAGGCCGGCGAGCAGCAGCGTGCGCGGGTCGCTCGCGTCGCCGGCCAGCGCCGGCACCTGCATCGTCAGGTCCTCGATGTCGACCGCGTCGGCGCGCGCGGCGTCGATCTCGACGACGACGGCGCGCCGGCCGTCCTCGGTGAGCTCGCGCACGACGCGGCTGCCGGCGTCGTCGTAGCCGCAGATCAGATGAAACGGCTCGCGCAGACGGCGCACCAGGCGCTCGATCCGGCTCTCGTGCAGGATGCGGCGAAACACCGGGTCCTGCAGCACGCCGAAGGTCGAGCCGAGCGCATACAGCCACGAGACGACGGTCGAATACATCGCGAACGTCGCCCACAGCCGCTGCAGGTCGGAGAACGGATGCGGCACTTCGCCCAGGCCGATCGTCGTGCCGAGGATCGTGACGAAGTAGAACGCCTGCAGGAAACTCATCGTCCACGGCTTGCCTTCGGGGTCGACGCCCGGCACGAGCGTGAAGCCGAACACCGCGACCGCGTACACCAGCACGACGACGGCGAGCGGGTAGCGCAGCCGGCGCAGCAGGATGAAGAGGCCGAAGCGGCTTCGGCCCGGGGCGGGAGTCATCGCCGCAGGTTCGCCATCTCGACGACGAGCAGCACGACCGAGATGATGTTGGCGACCATCGCGCCGGTCGCGAGCGAGACGACGGTCGAGGTCTGGTGCGTGCTCATCGCGACGCCGAGCTGGGTGTAGATGCCCCACGCGGTGGCGGCGGCGATGAGCTGCAGGTCGGCGACGAGGCTCGTCGCGAGCATCGTCGAGCCGAGCGGCGAGCGGTCGCCGAACTTCATGATCGTCGCGATCAGGTTGACGACGATCGCGGCGAACAGCTCGTAGACGTTGTGGTGCCTGATGTCGCCGATGTCGCCGGCGACGAAGCCGACGTTGAGCGTCAAGGCCAGGACGATGACGAAGGCGAACAGGACGCGTTCGGTGCTCATGGGGACTCCGGTCGGATGCTGCGGCGCGTCGGCAAGTCTATTCGCGCGCCAGCAGCATCGCGTCGCCGTAGCTGAAGAAGCGGTAGCGTGCGCGAATCGCATGGGCGTAGAGGGCGCGGATGCGGGCGTGGCCGGCGAACGCGGCGACGAGCATCAGGAGCGTGCTGCGCGGCAGGTGAAAGTTCGTCACGAGGCGGTCGACGACGCGAAACGCGAAGCCGGGCGTGATGAAGATGTCGGTCTCGCGCGCGCCGGCCGTCAACCTCCCGGCCAGCGCCGCCGATTCGAGCGCGCGCAGCGTCGTCGTGCCGACCGCGACGACGCGCCCGCCGCGCGCCTTCGCGGCTTCGATCGCGGCCACCGTCGC
>JBDHSE010000147.1:0-7347 GCA_039807955.1 Ideonella sp.
GCCGGCAGCATGGGCGCGACGTCCTCGGTCAGGCTTCGCGTCAACTTCTCCAGCATGCGCTGCTCGGCCATCGCTCGCGTGATCGGCTTGCCTTCCAGGGTCAGGTAGTGGTCGAAGCAGGCGATAACCTTCTCCGGAGCCAGCGGCAGCTGTTCGATGCTCTGATGCAGATCGAACAGGTCGCGGTTCCTGCGCCGCTGCAGCAGTGCGCGCAGCTTCGTGCCGAACAGTTCCTCGGGCTCGAAGGAGGCGACCTCCGCCGTTGCGCGGTACCAGTCGTTCTCCACGGCGAATGGATAGCGTCGAACACCAAGCAAGCTCGCGTGCTCCCGAGTGTTGATCTCGACCTTCAGCTTGAGCGTCGCCTGCGCATCGATCTCGGGCGTGAACTTGAACACCAGGTGCATCGAGTGCCCAGCCTGCTCCCGGCTGCATTTCCCGAGCCACGACAGCGCCGCGCGAATCGCGTCGACTGTGCTACCGATGGGCTCGGGATGCGCCTGAACCAGATCGATATCCTCCGAGTAGCGCAGCGGTTGCTTGAAGAGCAGCTTGTGGATCGCCGTACCGCCGCGGAATGCGATCTTCCCCGCCAACGCCGGCGCGTTGAACAGGTCGCACAGGGCGCGACAGATGATCAGGTCCTGCTCGACCTGCCGCAGGTCCGGCCAAGGCGCTTTCGTACTCCACGCTTGCAGGAAGGCGGTGGGAATCACTCTGCGATCTCCACCGCTTCATTGATCAGGAGCCTCCACCTCGGATTTCGCTCGCCAGCTTGCGCCAGAGCCTTCATGAGCGGCCTGACGGACGGATCGAGCGGCAGCGCCGTCCTGGCGCGTTTCACGAACCCTTGTAGCGCGTCGGCCTGGCGCGCGTGTCCCGTCAGATCGAGTAGGTAGCCAAGCCGGCGGACCGCCGAATTCTCGTAGGCGCCGGCCGCCTTCTGCAGCAGGTGCGGGCTGGCCTTGGCGCCGATATCCTTGACGATCTGCGCGACGCCGTTGATGCCAGCTGCCTTGTGAAAATAGCGCACGCAATCGAGCAGCGTCAGCTCGACGCCAGCCACCGTGGCGAAGCCGGCGTCGCTCTTCATCTGGTCGACCAACGATGCCTGATTGACCTGTCTGAATGCGTCCGGACCCTGATAAAGGAACTGCAGGCGATGGCGACCCAGATCGAAGTCCCGCAACTGCCTCGGGACGACGACCTGGAAGACCATGCTGGCCTGGTGCGAGGCGCCGTGGAACGCCGCCGCACGCAGCAGCGAAACTCGGTAGTCGATCCCCTGATGCTTCATCAGCGGGTCGATCCATTTCACGGGGTCCGGAGCGCCGGCAACCTGATCTTCAGGGCGCAGGATGAGATAGAAGCCGTGCCTGGGGTTCGCCAGTCGGCGCTTGTTGATCGCGCGCGTAATCGCCGCCGCCAGTGCCGACGGCTTCAGGCCAAGCGCAGCGGCTACCTCATCCCGGGAGAAGTAGGCGCGGCCGCGGGTGAGCAGACCGTCGACGTAGGAGTCGATGGAAGGCATACCACACCATACGCAAAACGCGACAAATCGTCAATGGTTCTGCATATGATTTGGGTCACTCCCACTCGATCGTCGCCGGCGGCTTGCTGCTCACGTCGTAGGTCACGCGGTTGATGCCGCGCACCTCGTTGATGATGCGGTTGCTGACCTTCTTCAAGAGGGCGTACGGCAGTTCGGCCCAGTCGGCGGTCATGAAGTCGGTCGTCTGCACCGCACGCAATGCGACGACGTGCTCGTAAGTGCGGCCGTCGCCCATCACGCCGACGCTTCTGACCGGCAGGAACACGGCGAAGGCCTGGCTCGTCAGGTCGTACCAGCTCTTGCCGGTCGTGGGATCGATCGTCGCGCGCAGTACATCGATGAAGATCGCGTCGGCGCGGCGCAGCAGGTCGGCGTACTGCGGCTTGACTTCGCCGAGGATGCGAACGCCCAGCCCCGGGCCGGGGAACGGGTGGCGATGGACCATCTCGGGCGGCAGGCCGAGCGCGATGCCGAGTGCGCGCACCTCGTCCTTGAACAGATCGCGCAGCGGCTCGAGCAGCGCGAGGCCGAGCGTCTCGGGCAGGCCGCCGACGTTGTGGTGGCTCTTGATACTGGTCGCCTTCTTCGTCTTCGCGCCGCCGGACTCGATGACGTCGGGGTAGATCGTTCCCTGCGCGAGCCACTTGGCGCCCTTCGCCTTCGCCGCTTCGCGCTGGAAAACCTCGACGAACTCGCGGCCGATGATCTTGCGCTTGGCCTCCGGGTCGGCGATGCCTTCGAGCGCAGCGAGGAACTGCGCCGACGCATCGACATGCACGACCTTCGCGTGCAGTCGCCCTGCGAACATGTCCATCACCATCTGCGCTTCGTTCAGCCGCAGCAGGCCGTGGTCGACGAAGACGCAGGTGAGTTGCTCGCCGATCGCGCGCTGGATCAGCGCCGCGGCGACGCTCGAGTCGACGCCGCCCGACAGGCCGAGGATCACCTCGTCGGCTCCGACCTGGGCGCGGATGCGCTCCACCGCTTCGCTCACGTAGTCGCCCATCACCCAGTCGCCACGCGCGCCGCAGATGTCGCGCACGAAGCGCGTCAAGAGCGCCGCGCCCTGCTTCGTGTGCGTCACCTCGGGGTGGAACTGCACGCCGTAGTAGCCGCGCGCCTCGTCGGCCATACCGGCGATCGGGCACGACGGCGTGGAAGCCATCAGCTTGAATCCGGGCGGCAGCTGCGTGACCTTGTCGCCGTGACTCATCCAGACCTCGAGCATGCCGTGGCCCTCGGGCGTCGCGAAGTCTTCGATGCCGGCGAGCAGCCTGGTGTGGCCGTGGGCGCGGACCTGGGCGTAGCCGAACTCGCGACGGTCGCTCGCCTCGACCTCCCCGCCCTGCTGCACCGCCATCGCGAACATGCCGTAGCAGATGCCGAGCACCGGCACGCCAAGGTCCCACACCGCGCGCGGCGCGCGCAGCTCGTGCGCCTCGTAGGTCGATGCGTGGCTGCCGGAGAGGATGACGCCCTTCGGCGCGAACTCGCGAACGAAGGCGCCGCTCACGTCGTTGGGATGGATCTCGCAGTACACCTGCGCCTCGCGCACGCGCCGGGCGATGAGCTGGGTGAGCTGCGAGCCGAAGTCGAGGATCAGGATCTTGTCGTGCATGGTTCAGGCGGCTGCGGCGACGCGCAGCGTACGTTGACGGCGAAAGTGCGCGATCGCGATGCCGGCGCCGATTGCCTGCAGCAGCGCGCAGAAGAAGAACGGCAGCCCGATCCAGATGTCGCCCTGCGGCCGGTGCGCGACGACGCCGAGCAGCGGCGCGCTGATCACCGGCGCGATCACCGCCATCATGCTGGAGAGCGCCGTCACCGACCCCATCGTCTTGCCCTGCGATTGGGCGTCGGCGGCGTTCGAGACGAGGCTCTGGATCGAAGCCTGCGCGCCGCCGCCGATCAGCGTGCCGACGATGATCACCGGATAGATCATCCAGCCCTGCGGAACGACGGCGAAGCCGAAGTAGGTCAGCGCCGACGCGACGAGGCCGATCGCCGCCAGGCGCTTCGGCGAGAAGTGCGCCAGCATGTACTTGAGCAGGAAGCCCTGCACGATCGCCGACATGACGCCGACGGTGAACAGCGACGCGCCGTTTTGCGCCGGGCCCCAGCCGAACTTGAAGGTCGTGAACAGCACCCAGCTCGTGCGCAGCGTGAAGTCCGACAGCGCCGCAAGCGCGATGACGGCGACGAGCGGCCCGACGCCGTGCAACTGCGACAGTCCCTTCAACGCACTGAACGGGTTCGCGCGTCGCCAATCGAAGGCGCGCCGGCGCTCGATCGGCAGCGACTCGGGCAGCACGAAAAAGCCATACATCCAGTTGATGATCGCCAACGCCCCGGCAACGAAGAACGGCCAGTGGATGTCGATCGCGCCGAGCAGCCCGCCCATCGCCGGGCCGAGCGTGAAGCCGACGCCGAACATCGCGCCGAGCAGGCCGAAGCGGCGCGCGCGCTGATCGGCCGGCGTGATGTCGGCGACGTAGGCGCTCGCGATCGCGACGTTCGACTGCATCGCGCCGCTGAAGATCCGCACCGCGATCAGCATCCACATCGCCGTCGCGAGGCCGGTGACGATGAAGCTCGCCGCCAGGCCCGAGAAGCCCATCAGCAGCACCGGCCGGCGCCCGTAGCGGTCCGACAGTGCGCCGAGCACCGGCGACGCGAAGAAGTTGGCGATACCGAACGACAGCGTCACGGCGCCGAACCAGAAGGTCTGCGCGGCCGGCGAATCGGTGAACTGGCCGACGATGAGCGGAATCACCGGCACGATGAGGCCGATCGAGATCATGTCGATCAGCACCGTCAGCATGATGAACGGCATCGCCGCCTCGCGCTTGCGGGCGTGCGGATGCGCGGGCGGCGGCGTGCTCAAGGCGTCTGCGTCGCGTCGGGCGCCGGGGCGCGGCATGCGGGCGGTCGCCGCACGCCTACTCCATGCGGTAGTTCGGCGCTTCCTTCGTGATCTGCACGTCGTGGACGTGGCTCTCGCGCATGCCGGCCGAGCTGATCTCGACGAACTCGGCGCGCTCGTGCATGTCGGCGATGTTGGCGCAGCCGCAGTAGTGCATCGCCGCGCGCAGGCCGCCGGCCATCTGGAAGATGATCGTCAGCACCGAGCCCTTGTACGGCACCTGGCCCTCGATGCCCTCGGGGACGAGCTTGGTCGTCGCCGGGTTGTTGCCGCCGTTGTCCTGGAAATAGCGGTCGGCCGAGCCCTGCTGCATCGCGCCGATCGAGCCCATGCCGCGATAGCTCTTGTAGGTGCGGCCCTGGTAGAGGATCGTCTCGCCCGGCGCCTCCTCGGTGCCGGCAAAGGCACTGCCCATCATCACGCTGTCGGCACCGGCGGCGATCGCCTTCGCGAGGTCGCCCGAGAAGCGCACGCCGCCGTCGGCGATGAGCGGCACGCCGCTGCCCGCGAGCGCCTTGGCAACCGAATCGATGGCGAGGATCTGCGGCACGCCGACGCCGGTGACGATGCGCGTCGTGCAGATCGACCCCGGGCCGATGCCGACCTTGACCGCATCGGCCCCCGCTTCGACGAGGGCGACGGCGGCGGCGCCGGTCGCGATATTGCCGCCGATCACGTCGATCTGCGGATAGTGCTTCTTCACCCAGCGCACGCGTTCGATGACGCCGGCGCTGTGGCCGTGCGCGGTGTCGACGACGATCGCATCGACGCCGGCCTTGACGAGCAGTTCGATGCGCTCCTCGCTGTCGGGCCCGACGCCGACCGCGGCACCGGCGCGCAGCTTGCCGTGGCGGTCGCGCGCGGCGTTCGGGAAGTTGGTCTGCTTCGTGATGTCCTTCACCGTCATCACGCCCTTCAGTTCGAACGCGGCGTTGACGACGAGCACCCGCTCGAGCTTGTGGCGGTGCATCAGCGCCTTGCCGTCGTCGAGCGTCGCCGACTCGCCGACCGTGACGAGGCGTTCGCGCGGCGTCATGATCTCGCGCACCGGGGCATCGAGCCGCGTCTCGAAGCGCAGGTCGCGGTTCGTGACGATGCCGACGACGACCGGGCCTTCGAGCACCGGAAAGCCCGAAATGCCGTGCTGTGCCGACAGCTCCTTGACCTCGCGCACCGTCACGTCGGGCGTGATCGTGATCGGGTCGCGCAGCACGCCCGACTCGAAGCGCTTGACGCGCGCGACGGCGGCCGCCTGTTCGCGCGCCGTCATGTTCTTGTGGACGATGCCGATGCCGCCCTCCTGCGCGAGCGCGATCGCGAGCCGCGCCTCGGTCACCGTGTCCATCGCGGCCGACACGAGCGGCAGGTTCAAGCGGATGTTGCGCGTCAGCGGCGTCGAGAGATCGGTGTCACGCGGTAACACCTGTGAGAACGCCGGCACCAGCAACACATCGTCGAAGGTGAGCGCTTTGCCGAGTAGGCGCATGGGAAAGCTCCAGTCGCAAAGGCGGATTATAGAAAGCCGCCGTCCGTCGGCGCCGGTCGCCGCACGCCGAGCCGGCCCATCGTCAGGTGTGACTTAGTTGGCATCCCGGCGCGCGCAAGGCGAAGCGTGCTGTCACCGCGAGGCCGCGGCGCGCCGATACACTGCGCGCCAATGCCCCGCTTCGAGTCCGCCATGAGCCGAACCCCTTCGCGCCGCGCCGCGTGGCTGCCCGCGCTCGCCGTCGCCCTCGGCGCCGTGTTCGCCGCCGCCCCGGCCGATGCGCAATGGAAGTGGCGCGACAAGTCCGGCATCGTCCAGTACAGCGACCGGCCGCCGCCGAGCGGCACGCCCGAAGCCGACATCCTGCAGCGCCCCGCGCCGGGCAGCGAGAACCGCGCCGCGCCGGTTGCGCACGCGGCATCGGGCGCTTCGGCGCCGCTGCTCGTGCCGAAGGCGGCCGACGCCGCGTCCGCCCCCAAACCGACCAAGGCCGAGCTGGACGCCGCGGCCAAGAAGCAGGCCGACGCCGAGCGCGCGGCGCAGATCCGGCTCGACAACTGTTCGCGCGCGAGGGCGCAGCTCAAGGCGCTGCAGGAAGGCCAGCGCATGGCGCGCATCAACGCCCAGGGTCAGCGCGAGTTCCTCGACGACAAGGGCCGCGCCGAGGAAACGCAGCGCACGCAAGGCGTCGTCGCCGCCAACTGCGACTGACCGGTCTACCTGGCGGTCTGGCGCGCGCCGCGCCGGCGCCGTGCCTCCTTCGGATCGACGGCGAGCGGCCGCAGCAACTCGAGACGGTCGCCGTCGCACAGGATGTGCGACGGCTCGCGCAGGCGGCCCCAGACGCCATACGCCCAGTCCGCGGGAATGTCGATGGCACTTTGCGCGATCGCGTCGGCGATGGTCGCGCCCTGCGGCAGGCAAAGCATGCGGCGTTGCACCTCGCCGGCCTTCGGACTCCACGCCAGCTCGACGCGGATCGTCCCTTCAGCGCGGCCCATAGACCTGCTCGGCGCGGCGCACGAACGAATCGACGAGCGAATTGGCGATGCGGCCGAACACCGGGCTGATGACGGCCTCGAGCGGGCCGTTGGCGAACTCGTAGCGCATGTCGAACTCGATCTTGCACGCCTGCTGCACCGCGTCGGCGCCGCCCGCGCCGAGCGGCAGGAACTGCCAGTGGCCGTCGAGCAGCGAGAACGGGCCGTCGACGAGGCTGACCTGCACCGCGCGGTCGGCGTCGTGCTGGTTCAACGTCGTGAATGCATGGCGCACACCGCTGAAGGCGAGCGTGAGCCGCGCCTTCATCCCCTCGTCGGATCTCGACAGCACGACCGCGTCGGCGCACCACGGCAGGAACTTCGGATAGTCCTCGACGGCGGTGAC
>JBDHSE010000148.1:0-7333 GCA_039807955.1 Ideonella sp.
GAGGTCGTCAGGAAGATCGTGTTGCGCCCGCCGGCCAGCCGGATGAAGAACGACGACGGGATGCGCATCGTCGCGCCCGAGATGCCGGCGATCGCGGTCAGCGTGAAGAGCTCGGCCTGGGTGAACGGAAACCCGAGGTTGAGCATCTCGACGGTGATGATCCCCCACATGCCCCAGACCGCGAAGCCGCACAAGAGCGCGGGGATCGAGATCCACAGGTTGCGGTAGGCGACCTTCTTGCCGGTCGCCTCCCAGAAGGCTTCGTCCTCGGGCCGCCAGTCGTCGATGTTGGCGCCGCCGGGGTGCGGCGGCATGGCGATCGTGCCTGCTGTCTTGGTGCTCATGGCTTTCCTCGTCAGGTTCGGTTCGTGTCAGCCGGCGAAATGGAACGTGGGCGACTTGCGGCCCATCATCTCGGTCTTGCGCACCTCGGTCCAGTACATCCAGATCAGCGACACCCAGACCACGCCGTACATCAGCATGAACGCGCTCGAGCGCACGCCGGTGATGTCCATCAGCGCACCGAACATGATCGGCAGCACGAAGCCGCCGAGGCCGCCGGCGAGGCCGACGATGCCGCTCACCGTGCCGATGTTGGTCGGGTACTCGTCGCTGATGTACTTGAAGACGCTCGCCTTGCCGAACGCGAACGCGATGCCGAGCGTGAACATCAGGATCGTGAAGGCGTAGACGTTCAGGCCGATGTGAAACGTCGCCGGGCCGTTGACGGTGAGCACCGTGAAGTCGGTCTGCGGGTACGACAGCAGGAAGAGGCAGATCCAGCTCACCCACATCACCCACCACGTCACGCTGTGCGCGCCGTACTTGTCCGACAGCCAGCCGCCGACCGCGCGCAGCACGCCGCCCGGCAGCGAGAAGCACGCCGCGAGCAGCGCCGCGAGGCGGATGTCGAGGCCGTACTCGCCGACGTAGTACTGCACCATCCACAGGCTCAGCGCGACGTAGCCGCCGAACACGATCGAGTAGTACTGGCAGTACTTCAGCACGTTCGGGTCCTTCAGCATCTTGAGCTGATCGACGAACTTCGTGTTGCTCGGCACGCAATGCGACGGGTCGCTGTAGCTGAAGAACCAGAACAGCACGAGCGTGCCGAGCATCACCGCGGCGTAGACGTGCGGCACCATCGTCCAGCCGAAGGCGACGACGAGCGCCGGCGCGACGAACTTGTTGACCGCCGCGCCCGAGTTGCCGGCGCCGAACACGCCCATCGCGAAGCCCTGCCGTTCCTTCGGGAACCAGCGCGCGACATACGGCGTGCCGACCGAGAACGAGCCGCCGGCAAGCCCGACGACGAGGCCGATGACGAGGAAGTGCCAGTACTGCGTCGCGAGCGCCATGAACCAGATCGCCGGCACCGTGATCGCCATGATCACGGCCATCACGATGCGGCCGCCGTACTTGTCGGTCCAGATGCCGAGCGGCACGCGCGTCAGCGAACCGCTGAGCACCGGCATCGCCGTCAGCAGGCCGAACTCGGTCGCGTTCAGCCCGAGCGTCTTCTGCAGCGGGATGCCGATGACGCCGAACATCATCCACACCATGAAACACACCGTGAAGGCGAGCGTGCTGACGATCAGCACCGACAGCGCCTGTCTCTGCTTGTTCATGCCAATGCCCCTTCGTTGTCCATGCAGCGACTGTAGAAAGCCGCCCGCGTCCTGAACATCCTTCGCTGGCACCGATCGCCGAGCCGAAAGAACGATGGCGCAACAGCGCGCCATCGTCCGAAAGAACTATGCCGCCCGAGCTTGACTTATGTTAAGACAAGAATCGTCGCTGCTCCACCCCGCGGCGCGGTCGCGCAATGCGGCCGCACGATGCGATCGCGCAGTGCGGTCGGGCGGGGGGCGGCGGCGCGGCCGTCGCGGTTCAGGCGCCGGCGTCGGCGGCGGGCTTGCCGATGACGTAGCGCATGCATTCGCCGACGCCGGCCGCCGACAGCGCTTCGCCGGCCGGCGGCGTCAGGCGCAGCACGACGGCGTCGCCGTCGCGGTGCACCTCGCAGTGCTCGATGTGAACGCATTCCCCGCTCGGGCACGACCACACGCCGGTGCGGCGGCACTCCTTCATCGCGTCGTAGAAGCCCTGCGCCGCCTGTTGCGGCCCATGAAAGTGCACGACCAGATCGCTGCCGTCGTGTTCGATCTTCAAGTTGCCCATGCTGTGCCTCGCAACCCCGTAGCTGCCGCGGTGATCGGGCCACTCTATGCCTCCAGCGGCGGCTGTCAAGGCCATCGCGGTGCGTCGTCGCAGCGTGGGTGGTGTTCAGCGCAGCCCGTGCCCACTCGCGTGGGCGACGAGCTGTGCGGGTTGCCGATCGTTGCGCGGGCGGCGTAGCTTGCGAGACGCGCGTCGCCATGCGCCGCTACTGCGGCGCGAACTCGGTGCGGTCGATGCCGTGGCGCTTCATCAGCCGGCCGAAGCTGCGCCGTTCGGCGCCGGCGCGCCGCGCGGCGAGCGACACGTTGCCTTTGCATTCGAGCAGCAGGCGGCGCACGAATCCGCGCTCGAAGGCGGCGATCGCGCGCAGGCGCTCCTCACGCAGCCCGGGCCCCGTGGCCTGCGCCGTATCGTTCGGCGCGAGGCCGATCATCGCCGGCGTGATCTGCAGGCAGTCTTCGTCGCACAGCACCCAGGCGCGCTGCAACATGTTGCCGAGCTGGCGGACGTTGCCCGGCCAGTCGTTGCGCTCGAGCAGCTGCAGAGAGTCGCCGTCGAAGCGTCGCGGGCCGCCCCGCTGCTCGCGGATCAAGCGCTCGAGGAAGTGGCGGCCGAGCAGCGCCGCGTCGCCCGGACGCTCGCGCAGCGCCGGCATGCCGACCGGCACGATCGCCAGCCGGTAGTACAGGTCCTCGCGGAACACGCCGTCGCGCACGAGCCTGGGCAGGTCGGCGTTGGTCGCGGCGACGACGCGCACCTGCGCCTGCAGCGCGGTGCGCCCGCCGACTTGGCGGTAGCTGCCGTCCTGCAGGAAGCGCAGCAGCACGACCTGCGCCTTCGCGCTCAGCGCGTCGACCTCGTCGAGGAAGAGCGTGCCGCCGTCGGCCTGCGCGACGAGCCCCGATTGCGCATCGCGTGCGTCGGTGAACGCGCCGCGGACGTGGCCGAACAGCTCGCTCTCGACGAGCGGCTCGGGAATCGCGCCGCAGTTGATCGGGATGAACGGCATCGCCCGGCGCTCGCCGTGGTAGTGCATCGCACGCGCGGCCAGCTCCTTGCCGGTGCCGGTCTCGCCGTGCAGCAGCACGGTGGCATCGCAGCAGGCCATGCGCCGGATCAGCCTGACGGTGCGCAGGAACTCCGGCGCCCGACCGATCAACTCGGGCGTGTCGGGAAGGAACAGCGCGGGCGCCATGACTGCTGCGTCAACCGGGTCGCTGGGTGAGATCGCCCGAGGGCTCGTGGATCGCGCGGCGGTCAGCGACAGGGTGGGCAGCGATGGTGCGCCTGCAGCGGCTCGATGCCATCCCTAAGCCTAGGGGCCGATCGACCACCGCGGTGTGCAAGCGGGTCGTCGCGGCCTCGGGGTGGGTCGGCACCGCCCCATCCAGCGGGCCGCGAAGCGAAGGCCGAACGTGGCGGGCACTGGGGCATCGACGACCCACCTGCTGGCGGCAAGGCGGGCGCAAGTCGTTGATCTTGTGGGTCACGTTCGCAGGCGGGCGCTGGCACGACGGTTGCATGGGCCGCTTTCGACCGGTGGTCGCACATGTCATGGTCGCGTCGAATCCTGTTCCACCCCGAGCCGCATGCTCGGGATCGATCGAGCACGCGATCCTCGCCTACCTGCAGGTGCATCCGAAGGCGGTCGACACCGAGCGCGGCATCCGCGAATGGTGGCTTCGGGGTCACGAACCGGTCGCCGATGCGGCCGCTGTGCGCGCAGCGATCGAGCGCCTCGTCGGCACCGGCCGGCTCGCGGCCCTCACGCTGCCCGACGGTCATCGGGCCTACACCCTGGCTCGCGGCGGGGTGCCGCGCGTCCCTTCCTGACTGATGGAGAACAACGATGGCGGTCGCATTGAGTTATCCCGGCGTCTATATCCAGGAAGTGCCCAGCGGCGTGCGAACGATCGCAGGCGTCGCGACGTCGATCACGGCCTTCGTCGGCCGCGCGGCGGCGGGCCCGACCGACGACCCGCAGACGCTCACAAGCTTCGCCGACTACGAGCGCCGCTTCGGCGGCCTCGCCGTCGATTGCCCGATGAGCTACGCGGTACGCGACTTCTACCTCAACGGCGGCGCGATCGCGCTCGTCGTGCGCGTCGCGCCGGACGACGCCGCGACGGCGATGATCACGCTCGCGGGCGACGGCAGCCCGTCGGACGACCTCGTGCTCGAGGCGTCGAGTGCCGGCGCCTGGGGCAACCGCCTCGCCGCCGCCGTCGACCACGACACCGACCGCGCGCTGCCGCGGGCGTCGCCGCCGGCGACCGACGACACGCGCTTCAACCTCGCGCTGCGCTACCAGCCGCGCGCCGGCCGCGAGGAGTTCGTCGTCGAGAGCTTCGGCGCCGTCTCGACCGATCCCGACGACCCGCGATTCCTGCCGCGCGTCCTCGAGCGCGAGTCGGCCTACGTCAGGGTGCGCGGTGTAGTTCCGGCGGTGCGCCCGCCGTCGAACGTGACTGTCGTCGGCGCGACGCGCACCATCAACTGGGTCGCCGCCGACACCAACAGCGGCAGCGACGGCTCGGCGCTTGCCGGCGACGACGTGATCGGCGAACAGGGCCCGAAGACCGGCATCTACGCCCTCAACCGCGCCGACCTCTTCAACCTGCTGTGCATCCCGCCGCTGGCGCGCGACACGACCGGCTTGCCGTCGACCTACACGACGGTGCCGGCCGAGGTCTGGCAGGCGGCGCTCGCGCTGTGCGTCGAACGCCGCGCGATGCTGATCGTCGACCCGGATCCGGCGTGGGCGACGGCGATCGACGCCGCGGTGCAGAACGCGATCGACGGCCGCAACGACCTCAACTTGACCGGCCCGGCGGCGCGCAACGCGGCGCTGTACTTCCCCTGCGTGCGCATGGCCGATCCGCTGCGCGACAGCCGCGTCGACACCTTCGTGCCGGCCGGCATCGTCGCCGGGATCATGGCGCGCACCGACGTCCAGCGCGGCGTCTGGAAAGCGCCCGCCGGGCTCGACGCCGCGCTCGCCGGCGTGCAGGACCTGCAGGTCAACCTCAACGACCTCGAGAACGGCCAGTTGAACCCGCTCGGCATCAACTGCCTGCGCACGATGGGCGTCAACGGCCGCATCGTCTGGGGCGCGCGCACGCTGCGCGGCGCCGACGCATCGGCCGACGAGTACAAGTACCTGCCGGTCCGAAGGCTCGCGCTGTTCCTCGAGGAGAGCCTGTACCGCGGCACGCAGTGGGTCGTCTTCGAGCCGAACGACGAGCCGCTGTGGGCGCAGGTGCGACTCAACGTCGGCGCCTTCATGCAGGGGCTGTTCCGCCAGGGCGCGTTCCAGGGTGCGACGCCGCGCGACGCCTATTTCGTCAAGTGCGACAGCCAGACGACGACGCAAAACGACATCAACCTCGGCGTGCTCAACGTGGTCGTCGGCTTCGCGCCGCTCAAGCCCGCCGAGTTCGTCGTCATCCAGATCCAGCAAATGGCTGGGCAGATCGCCACCTGAACCGAGGACCACGCCATGGCACAGTTCAGCGTCAACGCAACGCGCCACGACCCGTACAAGAACTTCAAGTTCCGCGTCAAGTGGGACGGCCGCTACGTCGCCGGCATCTCGAAGGTCGGCGCGCTCAAGCGCAGCACCGACATGGTCGAGCACCGCGAAGGCGGCGACCCGTCGAGCTCGCGCAAGTCGCCGGCGCGCACCAAGTACGACGCCATCACGCTCGAGCGCGGCGTGACGCACGACACCGAGTTCGAGAAGTGGGCCAACAAGGTCTGGAACTTCGGCTCGGGGCTCGGCGCCGAGGTCTCGCTGAAGGACTTCCGCAAGGACATCATCATCGAGGTCTACAACGAGGCCGGCCAGGTCGCGATCGCCTACAAGGTCTATCGCTGCTGGGTGTCGGAGTTCCAGGCGCTGCCCGACCTCGACGCCAACGCCGGCGCGATCGCGATCCAGCACATCAAGCTCGAGAACGAGGGCTGGGAGCGCGACCTCGACGTCGTCGAGCCGTCCGAGCCGACCTTCACCGAGCCGGCCAATTGAGACTGGAGAGCACCCGACGATGCGCCCGCTGGCCGCCGCCGACGTGCTCGCGCTGTGGGAGACCGGCCGCACGCGCCACGCGCTCGACCGCAGCGCGCTGCTGACGGCGTGGGCGCGGCCGGAGCTGGCGGCCGAGGCGATCGCCGACCTGCCGCTCGGCGAGGTGACGGCAAGCGTGCTGCGCCTGCGCATCGCGAGCTTCGGCGCGCGCATCGGCGGCCACGTCGATTGCGCCCGCTGCGGGCAGCGCATGGAGCTCGACCTCGCCGCGGACGAGTTGCTGCAGCCTTCGACGGCACCGGCCGGCGCGATCGAAGCCGGCGGGCGAACCCTGAGGCCGCCGTGCCTGCGCGACCTCGCCGCCGTCGCCGGTGAGCGCGACGCCGCACGCGCGGCGCGCGCGCTGCTCGCGCGCTGCATGGCCGGCGCGCGCGCCGGCGAAGACTGGCCCGACGCGATGCTGCGCGAGATCGAGGACGCGCTCGAAGCCGCCGACCCGAACGCCGACCTCGCGTTCGACTTCCGCTGCGCCGCCTGCGGCGAAGTCGGCAGCGCGCAGCTCGACGCCGCCGAACTGCTGTGGGACGAGATCGACACGCGGGCGCGTGCGCTGCTCGGCGAGGTGCACCTGCTCGCCTCGGCCTACGGCTGGAGCGAGCGCGAGATCCTCGCGCTGACCCCCGCGCGCCGCGCCGCGTACCTGGAACTGGTGGCGCCATGAAGGGCCTGCTGCACCGGCTCGCCGAACGCGCCGCCGGCACCGCGACCGCGATCCGGTCCGATGCGCGGCTGCCGTTTGCTCGCGTCGCGCCGGCGTTCGGCGGTTCGGACACGACCGACGCCGGGCCCCGGCTCGGCGCGGCGATCGAGCCCGCCGTCGTGCCGCAGGCGCCGGTGGCAGCACGAGTCGAGACGCCGGTGCCCGCTGCCGCGCGCGGTTCGACGCAAGCGTCGCAGGCGACCGCCCGGGCGGCGCCGCTCGGCCCCGCCGCGCCGCCGCGCGGCCAAACGACCGCACCCGCGGCGCTGGACGCGCCGGCAGTTCGCTGTGCGGTCGAGGCGGCGCCGACGCCGCCGCGGCGCGCCGAAGGCGCCGCCGCGAACGCGATGATGAAGTCGATCGAA